>PKWS01000112.1 GCA_003132105.1 Desulfosporosinus sp. | reverse complement strand
TGCATCCCATCAAAGTTAAGGACGGATTGCTAGAAGCCTTGCGTTGGGGAATCTTCTGGTTAGCCTATCGGTTGGGAATGCGGATTTCTTCGAATGAAACGGAAAAACAACACTTAGTACAATATATAGTATGGCTGGCTATCCTTGTAGCTTTCATAGGCTGGTTGCCCTATGTGAGCAAAGTGGGGGGAAGGTTAAGTTCTGTCTTTGGTTACCCTAATGCCACAGCGGCTTTTTTGGGGGCAGTGCTCTTACTTTATCCACATAAGAAACTAGTAAAGATCATCCTGGGAATTTCTTTATTAGGCACGGGTTCACGGGCTGGGGTAGGACTATTCTTAATAGTTCTTGCTGGGCAGCAGGTCTTGTTAGGTACCCCTCTATTTTTTAAGTTGCCACAAAAAGTTCATGCGAGGCAGCTAAAAGGACTGTGGGTTATTTTACTGGCGCTTGTGAGCACAGCCCTTATGTTGCGCTATAATAGACCGGTTTGGGATAATCTAACCTCTTTGGGTTTCTCATCTTCGAGTTGGCAGGAACGGTTGGTCTATTTTAAGGACGGGATAAGCTTGGCTTGGAACGCAGGGGGCCTTCCCCAAGCCGGAGGGTGGATGGCTTTTCCCACAGTTCAACGCTTTCCGTATTGGACGGCAGATCCCCATTCCAGCTTTATCCATATCTTATTAAACCAAGGGGTTCTCGGTATCTTGAGTGTGGGGATTTGGAGTACTTTTAGTTTTGCACAGGCCTGGAAGCATTGGGTAAATAATCGCGAGCCACTCAAATCAAGGGTGGAATTCGAAAAAATAAATCAAGTTCGAGTTTGGGGGGCCTTGCTTTTTTTAGGACTACATAGTTTGGTAGACGCCGATTTCTCCTTTAGTTCTTTGGGGCTTTTATTTTGGATGCTTTTTGGGAGCATTCAAAAAAGAGAAGAACGTACTCGCCCTTCCTTATTTAAGCACAAATTAGCGGCCAATTTGAGCAGCAAGGGAATGCTTGCTCTAAGTATAATCCTGTGTCTGTTTAGTGGGAGCGCACTCTTAAATCCTACCCTCTTAGAGAAAGAGCAGAGTTGGAATAGTCAGGCCGTTCAAGGGCGTGAACAGGACCCGGCTAAAAGTAAGGCACTTTGGGGTATGAGTTTGAATTGGGATCAGACACAAGTAGGTGCGCGGCGGGGGCAGGCAGAGCTTCTATTAAGAGGAGGAAACGCGGATGCCGGACTTAAGGCTGTTGAAGAAGTGATTCACTGGCAGCCTCTTAATCTAGAAGCGTATGAATGGGCTCAGTCAATTGTTTGGGATACTGCGGAGGCGCAACGTCGAATTCACCCAGAAAAGGCGACTATGCTCTATCGCTGGGTCGAATGTGTACCGCAAAGAATTGAGGATAGAGTGGCCATACTCACCCCAACAGATCGATTGCTTTGGCGGGGTTACCAGGATTTCCTACCATCTCAACATATTAAACTCCTAGCTGAGTATGCTCAGCAAAGACAACTCACCCAACTCACGCGACTCCTGCCCAGAACATAACTTGTGGAGGGTAAGGCGGGTCGAGGGGCTGATTCTCGCTTGGACTGGTGGAAACAAAGAGGGAGAGAGGGTTATTGATGCGCTTTTTTCTGACGTTAAATAAAGACGGTATTGTCGGTTTTTCTCCATTTCAGGAAAGCGACGACATGCACTCAAGTGTGACTAGCACTCTTTATGCACCTCTCTCATGCGCGACAATTCAGATAGTTCAAGAGCAACTGCGTCGGCGGGGCCCCTGTGATTTTTGGTACAAAGGAACCAGACTGAAGGACACTAAGCTTGAAATCCTTAAGATACTTAAAGGGTTTGGCTGGAACGCGTCGGACTTAACTTGGAAGGAATCCAGTCCTACGGTATCGATGGGTCAAGGTCCATTAAAGGAGCAAGATAACAAGGCGGAGAAAGCATTTAATCGACTGACCCTGGGAAGGCAATTATCCACGAGGGATCTTCGAGGTCTAGCTCGCCAGCTCAAGATTAAAGAAGATGACATAAAAAAACTTGCCCATTTCAACGTGGAACAGGGAAGGGCAAAGTGGGTTCCTGCGGTGAAGAGAATCGACAGAGGTTGGCAGTGTCAACGGTGTGGGGAAAGGGATGTGGAAGAGTGGCCCAGTCAGTACGAAATGGCCGCCACCTGCCGAGGGTGTGAGAGTATCGGATCAAGCACTTCTTTGGATGTTTTATATCGAGATGAACGTTCACTCTTAGGCGGTCCTGCTGAGGTTATCTTTCAGCCACACTGGGTTTTAACAGAGGCTCAGCGTTTAGCTAGCGAACAAGTGCTTAAATTTATCAAAGACCCTAGTGAAGAGACCGCCTTGCTCTGGGCTGCCTGTGGCGCAGGAAAAACTGAGGTGTGCTTCCCGTCAGCCGCTTGGGCACTGAAACAGGGGAAATCCGTGCTTTTTGCCGCCCCACGTCAAGATGTCATTAATGATGTTGCACCAAGGCTTCAACGGGACTTTCCAGATTACCCATTTCAAGTCTTGACCGGGACATCGTCGGTCAAATTTCAAGGTGGAGGATTGGTACTGGCTACCACGCACCAAGTATTAAGATTTTGGCGGGCTTTCGATGTGATATTTATGGATGAGATGGATGCCTTTCCTTATCACGGGAGCCGCGCTTTGGAGTGGGGATTGAAAAATGCTCTGCGCCAAGTGGGTAAAATACTCTACTTAACGGCAACCCCTTCGCCTGAGAGTTTAAAGGCGGTTAGGCAAGGTAAGATGCAGCTCATCAGGCTTCCGGCACGACACCATCGCACCTCTTTGCCGATACCAATTTGGGAAAAATCTCGTCACTCTATAGAACCAAATGAGTGTACAGGCGTATGGGCTTCTCAAATCAATTCATTAAGGGTACAGGGGCCTGTGTTACTTTTCGTCCCAAAGATATCTTGGATTGATCCGTGGATCAAATGTTTCCGGCGGTGTTTCCCTAGTTGGTGTGTCGACGGTAGCTACAGTGCAGACCCGAATCGTTCCTCTAAAATAGAGAGTTTGCGTCAGGGCGAGTTTGATCTTTTTGTGAGTACGACTATCTTGGAACGTGGTATCACGTTGCCCGGGATACAAGTGGTGGTTCTAGGGGCAGATCATCCTGTTTTTGATGAACGTGCTTTAGTGCAAATGGCTGGGAGGGTGGGTCGAACCAGAGAAAGTCCAGAGGGAAGGGTCATATTTATGTCTAAGCAGAGGACACCAGCTATGAAAACTGCTGTTCTGTGGATCGAAGACCTAAATAAACGTGCCCTGGAATTAGGACTCATCGATCCTTGAAAAAGGGGGTAGAAGTCTTGAAGAAGTTTTGGTATGGAGCGGTCAAGATCACCCGCGCCTTATGGTATAAAGAAGTTCAAGCATGTGCACTTTGTGGCGGAGCGGGCGATTTAGTCTGCCCAACTTGTATAACAGGCTATCTTCATCCGGAGCTGGGGCGTTGTAGAGGGTGTGGAAAATTAATTCTTAGAGAGAAAACACGCTGCCTAGATTGCGAAGCTGGTAAGGGACCGAAATATCTTGATCAGGTTACAGCCTGGGGGCATTATGCCGGAGATTTGAGGGGATTTATCCAAAATGTCAAATTTGAAGCACACCCTCTGCGTTTAATGGAAATCGCTCGCCCCTTTACCAGTTGGGCGATCAGCCAACTTCCCGCCGTTGACGGTGTAGTGGCTGTGCCAATGCATGCATCCCGTCTGGCGGAACGAGGCTTTAATCAAGCTGAGGTGTTGGCATCCGCCATACACTGGGAATTGGGATTACCGATTCTCGAGGGGGTTGAAAGGATCAAACCAACATCGTCTCAGGTTTTGCTTTCGCGGCATGACCGTCTGCATAACTTGAAGGGCGCCTTTGCGGTACGGGAACCTAAGCATTTTGCAGGGCGAAGTATATGGATTGTGGATGATGTAACGACTACAGGAGCAACGCTTGAAGCTGTGGCAGAAGTCCTTCGCGGAAGCGGAGTTCAAGCGATCTATGGCTTGTGTTTGGCGGCTGGACTTGAAAAAAACTTGTGCCTTTAAGTGATTAGCGTTATAATGATTACTGGATGGGCAGAGCCTATTACATTTTTTTACGTAAGGGGAATATCTTTCATGGCCTTTGAAGACAAAGATCTAGTATGTAAAGACTGCGGAGTTACCTTCATTTTCACTATTGGAGAGCAAGAATTCTACGCTGAAAAGGGATTCGAGAACGAACCTCAACGCTGCCGCGAATGCCGTAACGTACGCAAAACAAACCGTAATTCCCAAGAGGGAAGATCACGCGAAATGTTNNACTGTAGTTTGCGCGGACTGCGGAGTGGAAACACAAGTTCCTTTCCAACCAACTTCTGATCGCCCAGTATATTGCCGTGAGTGCTACCAGCACCATCGCCCTGCTCGCGAACAATATTAATTCAAGAACTTGAATTAAATTATTTGACATTACAAGCATTGGTTGACTTACTATTAGTCAGCTGGTGCTTTTTTCTTGCTTGTTAGAAGTCCCTTCTCGCCATCTCGACACCTTGCCATACGACACCTTGCCATCCATGGCGGTGTTCTAATCTCGAAC
>PKWS01000023.1 GCA_003132105.1 Desulfosporosinus sp. | reverse complement strand
TCCCGCCCTGCTGAAGAAAGAGCCTTAAAGCCGAGTTTGGCTACGGCGACCGCAAAGGCGTCGGACCGTGTGATCGCGGACCCTCTGGGCAGGGAAGACGGAAGTAACAGACGGTTCTGAGTTCCATAAGAGGGAGCCAAGGGGACGTTTTGTTTGCCATACATAAGAACGTATATTGGTAGCAATAGGAGGAAGCTGCCTCTTCCTGACGTTCCTCGTTTCAATCAAGCCCCAGACGCAGTGTCACACAAGCGCGACGTCTCTACGTAAGCAGAATAGCAATCTCCGTGTAAGCGACCCCAAAGACAAGACGATGCACATGGAATGTGCCGTCACCTAAAACCCTCGTCACCAAACACGAACTCTCAACCATCTCCAGGCTCTACCCCGTTCCAAGCCCGGGACGCAGTGTCACACGAGCGCGACGTCTTTACGTAAGCAGAAATAGCAAACTCCGTGAAAGCGACCCCAGACACGGGGCAGTGCACAAGGACGTGCACTGCCGCCACTGCGCCAAGGATGGCGCATTTGGCGGGCACCCCGCTCCCCAGAGACAAGAGCTTACACGGCTAGTTTGCTCTGCGTCGTATGACCGAGAGCGGTGTCACACAAGTCCCCGCATTCATCCATAGTTCTACTAACAAGAAAAAAGAACACTTAAATTTAGTGTCCTGAAAAATAATATTTGAGGCCGCAAGCGACATGACTGATGTTGGCATAAGTTACCCAAAGAGGTGATAATATGCGAGTTCGTTTTGGGGATGTTCGTGATTGGCCTTTTATTTATGCCCTTGGAAAACTAGGGATTCCTCATAGCATTTCTCCATGGCGTAAACAGCCGATGGCGGAAACTCTTAAATACAGAGAAGGTATCTTGAAAGGGTTTTGGACTTGGATTCAGCAGTCAGGATCCATCGTCTTTATTGTGGAGGCTTCTGTTGAGGAGGGTAAGTCTGGTCTGGAAACTGGAAAAACCCAATCGATCGGTTATTTGGTTTTACAGCCTTCTTCAAGGGAAGAGTTAACGGGTGTTTCGCAAGGNNGAGTTGCTGAAAGCGGCCGAAGATCACTGTGTTGAACAAGGAATTCTGTACCTAGGCCTTGCTGTTAGCAGTCATAATGTGAGAGCACTCCATCTTTATGAACAGTCCGGATTTGCCGAGGAACGTAAGCTCATGGTCAAACGATTGGAGTAATTGGAGTAATTTGAGTAAAAAAAGCTTGCAACGAAGTATTCGTTGCAAGTGAATTAAAAAAGATATATCCCGAGGCTTTATCAATTATACAGGCCTCGGGATATATCTTTGGTTTCTTCTCGCGGTGTTAGGTTTTTTTTTCCGTGGTATAATATCTCTATCGGATTTAAGTGGATATTAGCTATAGGTGCAGGATGTTTAAATATTAGGAGGGTAATTGTGGAACAGAAGGAGATTAAAGCGTTAGTTCATTCCGTGCTGGAGGAGACTGGTTTTTTTGATGGGTATGTCATTGTACGGGCACAGTCTCGCAGGGAATGGGGCATGCGCTTAAGTAACGGACGTTTTGAACGGGTATCAACCGGTGCAGATAGCGGCTTTGGAGTTCAGGCTTTCACGAAGAACGGTGCATCGGGCTTTGCTACATCAGACGTTTTAGCAGAAGGGGTCGGTCAGAAACTGGTCGAAAAGGCTATTCAGTTAGCTCGTAGAAATGAAGCTATCGGGACGAAGCTAAATCGCAGGATTTGGGAGGCCCCTCAGGTTCAGGCTGAGGAGGCGAATCCTGCCCAAAAGGGTTTCGGAGAAATTCCATTGGTTGAACTTGAGGAAATGGTGATGGCCTTGCATTCCCGCCTGCGGGATGTCTTCCCGGAGGGGGTCTGGCAAACCAGTTATCGTCAGGTAGAAGAGGTCTGGTGTATCGGGCGAACGGATGGGACCAACGTGTCGTTTGTCATCCCTAGAGCTGTTCTAATGCATCAAGGGACGGTGAGGGATCTAGGCAAGGCTCAGAGTACCCTGATTCATCGCAGCGGGATGGATGCAAGCGTGCTCTTTGAGGAATTAGCGGATCATGTCCTGGAAAGAAAGGCTTTGGACCGGGCTGAATTTGCCAAAGCTGTATGTGGTGCGCCTCAGCTACCGAGTGGTCATTATCCTCTGATTATCGATTATGGACTCGCAAAGGGGTTGGCACACGAGGCCTTTGGGCATGCAGTAGAGTCTGATCATATGAATGAGTCTGTACTGGGTGAAGGTGGTAAACTGCGTAAGGGCCTACGTGTAGCTAGGCCGGGCGTCAATATTATCGATGGGCCGCTCCCTGGGGATTGGGCGTATCAACCTTATTCAGCCAATGGGCTCATCAGACAAACTGTGACGATTGTACGAGACGGGGTACTGGAAGCTGGGCTGGGGGATATTTTCTCAGCTAAAGAAGCGGGAATGCCTGTTACTGGAGCTGGTAGGGCGGAGAGCTATGGACATATTCCGCTGCCCCGAATGAGTAATATTCGTTTGTTAGTTGACCGAATGCTTCCACTAACACCAGCAGAGCATTTAATGGATGAAGTAAAAGCTGTGCGAGAAACTCTCCTACAACATGGCGAGCTGATTGAGGGGGAGAAAAATCTGCTTCTTTTGGGGTATCGTGGAGGTCAAGTCAATCCTAAAACTGGAGATTTTGTCTTTCAATGTGACGGAATTATTGATGTTGCTGACCCGAATCTTCCAATCTATCAACCCTCGATTTTTAGCGGAAAAATTCTTTCCGCCTTGGAAGCGATTCGCGCAGGGCTTGGTGAAGGGTGTTTCGATGCTATCGGAACCTGCGGAAAGGGTGGGCAATCCGTTGCCTCAAGCGGTGGAAGCCATCGTTACCTGCTCATGGATGCCGATCAACAAGTCAGTTTGGGAGGGGAA
>PKWS01000425.1:3566-4417 GCA_003132105.1 Desulfosporosinus sp. | reverse complement strand
GTCCTTGGCCAAGCGTTACTTGCGAAACGCATGGGAGTCAAACGGGTGATCGCAGAAACCGGTGCCGGGCAACACGGCGTAGCCACAGCAACGGCCTGTGCACTCTTTGACATGGAATGTGTTATTTATATGGGAGAAGAAGACACAAGACGCCAATCCCTAAATGTCTTCCGCATGGAGCTCTTAGGAGCCAAGGTGATCTCCGTTACCGCAGGAACACGCACCCTAAAAGATGCTGTAGACGCAGCCCTTGGTGACTTCGCAGTTAACTATGAAACAACCTTTTATATGCTCGGTTCTGCCGTGGGTCCTCATCCCTTCCCTACCCTCGTCAAACACTTCCAGTCAATTATTTCGCGGGAAGCACGCCAACAAATTCTGGAAGCAGAGGGGAAACTCCCAGATGCAGTCATGGCCTGTGTCGGCGGTGGAAGCAACGCCATCGGCATGTTTGCTAATTTCATTCCCGACTCAAACGTCAGACTCATAGGGGTCGAGCCTGCTGGTTTGGGTATAGAAACTGGAAAACACGCCGCTCCCCTCACTGCCGGAGCACCTGGAATCGTGCACGGCTTTAAATGTTACGTCATGGCAGACGAAAAGGGAGAGCCCCTCGCCACCCATTCCATTTCGGCGGGTTTGGACTATCCAGGTGTAGGACCAGAACACAGCTACTTAAAAGACATCGGCCGTGCCGAATATGTGAGTGTTACAGACGATGAATCACTCGAAGCTTTCCACAGACTTTGCAAAACCGAAGGCATCATCCCGGCCCTAGAAAGCGCACACGCTGTCGCTTATGCGCTTAAACTCGCTCCTACCATGAACCCGGACCAAATTCTGATCGTCAA
>PKWS01000425.1:0-3533 GCA_003132105.1 Desulfosporosinus sp. | reverse complement strand
TCAAACCGCAGTTTAGGGTGAACGGGCAAAAGCCTCCCTTCTCCTATTGATTCAATTTTACATTCTTCAAATGCTCTGCAAATGTTTTAGCAAACGCCTGATACCCATCCTGTTTTGTTACAAAGTACAAGAAATCCGTTTGGGTCGGGTGTAATGCCCCTTGTAACGAGGCATGTCCGGGATTGGCAATCGGCCCCAGCGGTAATCCTGAGTGGAGATAGGTATTGTATGGGGAAGGAGTCAGAAGATCCTTGTAAAAGAGCTTCTCCTTTGGTGTACCAAGCAAAAACTGGATTGTAGCGTCAGATTGCAGGGGTTGATTAATCTTTAGCCGGTTCATAAACACCCCAGCAATCAACGGCCGATCCGATGCCTGCACCGCCTCTTTTTCAATTAAAGATCCCAAGGTGACCCATTGAGGGACGGACAGNNAGTTGCTTCTGCACCTCAGGTGTAAGTTCTTTCACAAACTGTTTAAGAAACATATCAATAACCTCATGTGGACTTGTTTTCTTATCAATCTCATAGGTATTCGGAAATAGATATCCTTCTAGACGGTGGATCCCTTTGGGTGCACCCTGCAAAAACGGGTATGGAAACGTATCTTCCGTAACAACCTTTGTAAACTCCGCTTTGCTTCCAATCCCCTTTTGTACTAGAAGATCGATAATTTGTTCCGTGGTAAACCCTTCCGGAATAGTCACACGGTTGGCAGCTAAGGGTAGTGAGCCATTAAGTAAGATTTTAATCATTTTGTCAGGGGACATTGAAGGTGCCAACTGATAATCACCGACATAAATCTTGAAATTACCTTGCTGTGAACGCGCTAAATACCTAAACACCCATGCACTTCTTATTAGATGACGCTGTTGTAATTCTTCTGCCACTTGTGCTGCAGTTGTTCCCGAGGAGATCGTGATCTTTTCACTGTTGCCTGTGGAGGAGTATGGTTTTGTGGCCCAAGTCCACCAGGACAAAAATCCTAAGCCCCCCACTAAGAGAACAATGATTCCAATAAGTATACCCACCGTCTTTTTTCTCCTGAACAAATTCCCACTCTCTCTTTCCACTTCATTTAAGAAGGCCTCTCAACTTCCTACGCTTAAAATGCGATTAGCCGGAGCATACGAATCACGGCTTAGGAGCTGCTTGGTCTCCTTTCCACTACCATCTCGAACAACCTTCCAAGTATTGACCACAAGCCCTTTAGAACCGGCTTGTTTCTGAACAATTTGTCCCGTGGGTAGTTTCGGATCCAGACGCTTTTCGGTCTTATAGGGTGTTTCCTTTTCCACTTGTCGTTCAATACGGACGGATTTATCCGTCTTCTTGCCCCAGATCCGAAAGGTAAGAACACCTGGTTTAACTTCTGACCGTAAGTACACCAACGAAGCTGTATCATTTTTGAATTTGAAGTCAATATTAGGGTAATTGACCGTTGCATCTTGACCAGTCGGAACATAGCTTACGGTGACAGCATGAGGCACCCGTTCCACAACTCCCAAATTACTCAGTAGTACAGCATTATAAAGAGTAGAGGATACCTGACATACTCCGCCCCCGGTTCCCGGTACATATTCGCCGTTTACGATCACATAGGCTTCTTTATACCCTGTCCCTGGCTCGCGTGGCCCAACTGTATTATTGAAGGAAAATGTCTCCCCAGGACGAATGACTTTGTGATCCAAGCCTTTAGCAGCCGTCGTTAAATTCTCAGAACGGTTTTTCTCTTCGACTGCAAACTTAGTTGTAAACTCTCCAATAACGGAATCGAAGGATAAGTGTTCTATTGACTCTGTGGTGACCGAAGCGGGCACCTCTACGACCGGAATGCCGATTCGTTTCGGCACCTCACTTAGGG
Organism: Desulfosporosinus sp.; assembly: GCA_003132105.1. Classification (GTDB taxonomy): domain Bacteria; phylum Bacillota; class Desulfitobacteriia; order Desulfitobacteriales; family Desulfitobacteriaceae; genus Desulfosporosinus. The sequence continues at coordinate 1,672 of PKWS01000425.1, read as the reverse complement.
GAACCTTTTGGATATCACTCATCATCTGTTCTATGACCACTGTCCGGCCGCTCTCTGACGGAACAATGACAACCTTGTCATTATCAATCTTGTAAGAGGCGTCTTTTACCGGTCGATTTAATTTCTGCAGTTTTTCCTTAAGCGCTTGACTCGCTTTTACTGAATCGATTTTTAGTACACTCGGCAGAGCCGTTCCGGGAGTACGTTGGATCCCTTCAATTGTCTTCTCCGTATCCAAATCAACCCCTATGTCTTTTAACGTCATCGAAATCTCAATTTCATTGTACAACAGTACGCGCATTTCTTCCAGCTTGTCTTTAGCCCATTCCTGGATTCTTATACGTGCTTCAGGGACAGGCGTGCCACTTAAATCCAAATCGTCGACTTTTGTTCCCTTCGGTATAACCTCACTTGTAGCACCGCTGCCTTGATTCTCTGCCGTTTGAGTGGAAAGGGTATTCGGCTTATTGATATGGCTTGTAGGGGTGCATCCTCCAATAAGCAACGTCAAAAAAAGAAAAACCAGTGCTTTATAAAGAGTCAGCCTCCATGTTTGTCCTATGTGTTTCATAACCTACACCTCCACTTTCGTAGATTTAGTATCTCCGTAGAGTTGNNACGCTGGCAATAAATAGAAGAACTCGCCGAGATGATCTCAGCGAGTTCTTCTTATTACCCATACGCAAAGGTTTGCTTAAGTTTATTCTTTTTCGTCATCTTCGGATTCTACTAGGTTTTCCCAAGCGTCAGCCACTTTTTCCCACTCTTCATCGTCTTCGATGTCGAGCAGCATTTCTCCACCCTCAGCATCTTTGCCGAGTTTTAGAATAATGGCCTCATCGTCATCCTCACCTTCGGATTCGTCTTCCGAAATAGGCATCAAGACAAAGTATGTCGAGCCTTCAAGTTCCAAGGTATCGAGATGAAGAAACTCGTGGTCTTTTCCCTCATCATCTGTGAGTACGACTGTGTCAAACTCTTCAGCATCATGCTCTTCGTGGTCATGGTTATGTGGTTGGTCAGTCATGCGATTCACCTCTTNNTCATACAGGAATATTTCTCGTCGAACGACGATTCAGGTAACCTTGAAGTATAAAAACTGCCGCCATCTTGTCAATTACGAGTTTCCGCTTCGAGCGCGACACATCCGCTTCCAGAAGAGTCCGCTGTGCCGCCACAGTGCTTAATCGCTCATCCCACAACTCCACCGGAAGCCCAAACTCCAAACGCAAAGCCTCGGCAAAATCATCTGTCAATGCACAACGAGGCCCCAGTGTGCCATTCATATTCTTCGGATAGCCTATTACAATCTCCATTACCTCGTTCTCACGAATGAGTTCACGCAACTCCTCCATCTCCTTCTTGGAGCGCCTAATCGTCTTAACCCCTTGAGCCGTCCAAAAAAAAGCATCACTCATCGCCACGCCAATTGTCTTCGAGCCAAAATCCAACCCCATTATCCGCATGATATTCCCTCCAAACTACCGTTTTCCGGTTTCTCCGTTCCCAGCCTCCCCGATCCAAGCAAGAGCCGAAGCGAATTTGCATCCCTTGCACTACGACCAGACCCCTGAGCAGGGAAAGTTGCGTGGCCGGAGCTGAGCGTCTAACGACAGTGTGCGAAGCGGAGCCCACTTAACTCCCCCGAGCATGCACACCTCGTCGTCCTTCG
>PKWS01000211.1 GCA_003132105.1 Desulfosporosinus sp. | reverse complement strand
CCAATTGGTACCATGGCATCAATGGATTTCAGGCCAGTTTGCAAAGGTTCATGTACGGATTTTCGAGCAACAACGCCGGAAGCCTGGGATTCAATCGGACGAAACTTAGTCGTCACAATTTCTCCTTTGGCATCGATAGGTTGTCCTAGGGCATTAACAACTCGACCGATCAAAGCCTCGCCCACAGGGACTTCCACAATCCGCCCTGTCCGCTTGACTTGGTCGCCTTCTTTAATCCCTCTAAAGGAACCTAAAATTACACAACCGATATTATCTTCTTCAAGGTTCATCGCCATACCGTAAACGTCGCCAGGAAACTCTAAGAGTTCACCGGCCATGGCCTTTTCTAAACCGTAAACACGGGCAATGCCGTCTCCAACCTGGATAACGGTTCCCACATCGACGATATCGACTGCCGTCTCGTAGCGTTCAATTTGCTGTTTAATAATGGAACTAATTTCTTCTGGACGCAAGTTCATCCTGTTATTTCACCCCTACTTCCTGAGGTTTTTCTGAGGTTTTAAGTAAATCCTCACGCATTCGGTTCAAAGCATGGGCAACGGTTCCATCCATCACACGATCTCCGACCTGCACTAGAACCCCACCAATGAGTTCAGCTCGCACTTCGCTAACAATGCGGACGTCTTTGCCTGTCATACGTCCTATGGCCTGTTTTAGATTATCAAGTTGGGGAGCGCTCAAAGCGATGGCACTGGCCACTTTCGCTTCCACAACATTACGCGCCTCGTCCGCCAAACGAGTAAACTCACGCTGAATGAACGGTAAGAGGCTTTCCCTTTTACGGTCAATCAAGAGGTGGAGGAAACGACGTGTTGTTTGGCCAAAGTCTTCTCCCAGCAGCTTGTCCATGATGGACTTTTTATCGCTCGAGGAAATATGGGGATGAAGCAAAGCGCCTTTGACTTCTTCATTTTCTTCCACCAGCTTTGTAAGTTCACGCAAATCGTTATCAACCGGATCAAGGGACGTCTCGGAGGCAATTTCGAACAAGGCTTGGGAATATCTACGAGCAAGTGATCCATTTATCATTGCATTTCCCCTACCTCTTGAATAAATTGATCAATAAGCTGTCCTTGGCCTTGCATATCAAGCTTTTGACGAATGATTTTCTCAGCCACTAAGACTGACAGATCAGCGACTTGTGCTTTAACTTCAGCAATAGCCCGGTCACGTTCGCGTTCAATCTCCACAAGGGCTGATTTCTTGATCTTTTCTGATTCCTCATGAGAAGCAGCTAAGATTTCATTCGCACTGGCTTCGCCAACCTTTATAGCCTTAGCGATTACTTCTTGGGCTTCCCGGCGAGCTTTACGCATCTCTTCTTGGTACTCGCGTTTTATTTGCTCTGCCTGTTGTCGTTCATTTTCTGCCTGTGCAAGCATTGATTCAATGTGGCTCCGCCGTTCTTCCATCATTTTCATGAGCGGACCCCAAGCCTTTGCGCTAAGCAGCCAAACGAGCAACAGGAAAGATATGACCGTAGCCACTAACGTATAGTCAAATTGTATAGGATTCCCACCCAATGGTCTACCCCCCCTCTCGAGTCTGTTTGACGTCGGGATGATTCTTTTCAAGGGGGAACTCACGTTCCCCCTTGATTAAGATAGGCGTAACTTAGCCCATCACACGAACTTACTTCACAGTAAACATGAGCAGTAGTGCAACGACCCAGCTAAGTAGTGGCAAAGCCTCAACCAAACCAACTCCGATAAACATAGTTGATTGCAATGTCGCCTTGGCTTCGGGTTGTCGGGCAATGCCCTCCACTGTTTTGCTAATAACATTACCATTACCAATTGATGCTCCAAGGGCTGCCAGTCCGGCAGCGATTCCTGCACCAAGTGCAGCAGCAGCTTGCGGATTCATTGAATTTCCCCCTTTCTTTCAATAATGTATAAGAATTATTCCCTCAGTGAGTTTCAAACATCACTGAAAATTAACCAAGCAATGAATTACTTAATGTTCTGCAGCTGTAACTGCCTGAGATACGTAAGCTGTGGTTAATACCGTGAACACATAAGCTTGAATGGCGCCAATAAAAATACTAAAGGCTAACCAAATCACTTGCGGTATAATACCCGGTAGAATGCTGACTCCTGGTAGCATCCAGATAACCTTGACGAGAATTTCACCAGCAAAGATATTTCCGAAAAGACGAAAGGCGAGCGTCAGTGGTTTGGCGAGCAAGTCAATAATGTGAATGATCGCAAACACTTTAAAAGGTTCTATAAAGTGATGGAAATAGTGGAGTCCTTTTGTCTTAACACCTAAGTAAAGAACCAAACCGATGGTTAACAAGGCCAGAGCCATTGTTACGTTGATATCTGAGGTGGGTGCCTCCGAGAATGCTCCTTCGAAAACCTTGTTTAATTGGGCAAAGTCTATGTGGAATTTGTCCAAAAGGCCGAATGTAAAATTCGGGATCACGCTGACCATATTGGAAAAGAAAACAAACATGATCAACGTTACTAAATAACCTAGAAGTGGACGCCCTTGTTCATAGTCCATATTGTCAGAAACAAGGTTTTTAACGAAGTCAACAATCCATTCCAAAACATTCTGCATTTTACCCGGTTTGCCGCTGGTTAGATGACGAACCCCTAGATAGCAAAAAATTAAAATTGCAGCCATCACAAGCCAGGTATTAATTAAGGTTCTCGCATGAAAGCTCATATTTCCTAGGTGCCAGATAACTGTTTCTTCATTCACTTCTTTTTATCCCCCCTTTCTCCATGAATTCTATGTATTGCAACAGTGATGAAAGAGACAATCACCCCGACAGCAATCCCTGTAGCTAAACTGAAGAGCCAACTATCTCGGAAGCGAGCAACAGCTGCAACAACAACAGTAACCATTCCTAGCCGAGAAATAAGGCTGCGGCGCATCCGAATAATCGCCGAGCGAATATCAAGTTCTGAACTAGCTAGCGTATCATGATGAATCCATTCGGTATAGCCAAACCCCACCCAGTAACCAATCAAACCGCCATAAAAATTCGGATGACCCGTCAGTGCTATTCCAAGTAATATAAAAGCAGTTCCACTCCACAAGGCTATAAAGCTACTTTTAATCATAGGATTCCCCAAACTCTTTTAAAGTAATCACTAGGTAAGTCACCCCCAAGGCCAATCCACTTAGCATTAAGCCAAGCGTTAACCATGGCCGAGTGCCCCAGCGAGCATCCAAGTAATTTCCTAGGAGGTAACCCCCTCCGACTAATCCAGCCAGCGATGTCGCAATACTTGACCCCACCGTAACAGCTTTTTGCCAGGATTTTTGGTTCCTCGCCATATTCCTTCGTTCCTTTTCTATTTAATATTTAATCATTTGCGAGAGGAATCGATAATTCATGGTCTTTTTGCTACAGACTAACAAATCAGCCTTTTACTACGTTTAAACTTCTTTAATTTTCTACAACTTTCTTACTATTGATATAACATTTATATATTACCACACTTTAGTCTTACTTCGCGCTTTTTTCATACATTGTTTTTTCCTATCGCCAGAACTAATTCCCTAAAATAATTTCAGTAATTCGGTCTGCCGCACACCCATCTCCATAGGGATTACTGGCCATTGCCATTTTTTGGTAGGCACTCTGGTCACTCAGAAGGCGCTTTAGTTCCATAAATACGCTGTCGTACTCGGTCCCAACTATTGAAACTGTCCCAGCTACCACGGCTTCCGGGCGTTCTGTCGTATCCCGCACCACCAAGACTGGTATACCCAACGAAGGAGCTTCCTCCTGAATTCCTCCCGAGTCTGTCATGATCAAATGCGACCGTGCCATTAAATTTACAAATGGTTCATAGTCCATCGGTTCAACAAGATTGACTCTCGGATGGGATCCTAGTACTTCCGTGACCACTTTCCGGACCTTTGGGTTTTTATGTACTGGAAATATTACATACGTATCCGGGAATAGCTCAAGAATACTATGCAAAGCCTGATAAATTTGGCGCATCGGTTCACCTAGATTTTCTCTGCGATGGGTTGTGACCAAAATCATCCGCGACGCTCCTCCCTGTTTGAGGATTGTTTGGATGTGAGGGTCAAGGAAACTATACTCTGGTTGCAACGTGGCTAATAAAGCATCAATGACCGTATTACCTGTCACAAATATCTTTTCCGGTTCAACCCCTTCGAGTAAAAGATTCCTTTTCGCAGTTTCCGTGGGAGCAAAATGTAGATCCGCAAGAACGCTTGACAGTTTACGATTCATTTCTTCTGGAAACGGTGAATACTTGTTACCCGTTCGTAGGCCGGCTTCTACATGACCAACTGGGATTTGCGCATAAAAAGCCGCCAGTGCAGCTACAAACGTGGTTGTTGTGTCTCCATGTACCAGTACAAGGTCAGGGAGTTCACGTTGAAAAACTTCTCTGAGGCCGCAAAGTGCCCGTGTGGTGATATCAGTTAGCGTTTGGCCCTGCTTCATGAGGTTTAGATCAAAATCAGGGACTATTTTAAACAACTTCAAAACCTGATCTAACATTTCACGGTGCTGAGCTGTCACGGTAACCTGACAGAGTATTGAACTTTTCTGTCGAAGTGCTCGGATCACCGGAGCCATTTTTATGGCCTCCGGGCGTGTACCAAACACTACCATCACTTTTTTTGGATTTTTCAAGTTTATTAACTCCCTTCGACACTTGTCTCGAGGCGCGAGGTGCAAGGTACGATGTTCGAGGCTCGAAAGTTATGTATCGCACTTCGTTTCAAGTTGTACTAACTCTAAGCCAGCTTCTTTTGCCATGGCCACAGCAAGCTCATCTGGATAGGAATGAGTATAAACCACGCGCGGTATCCCCGCATTAATCAGTAATTTTGTACATAGCACGCAAGGTTGATGTGTCACATAAAGATCTGCTCCTATAATCGCGACCCCATGCTTCGCGGCTTGTACTAGGGCATTTTGCTCGGCATGCACAGCACGGCAGATCTCATGACGCTCCCCCGAAGGAACGCTTAAGCTCTGCCGCAAGCAACCAACTTCATCACAATGTAGGAGTCCTGAAGGACTCCCATTATATCCTGTACTCAAAATTTGTTTTTCTTTAACCATCACAGCTCCAACTTGGCGGCGTAGGCACGT
>PKWS01000371.1:4923-7640 GCA_003132105.1 Desulfosporosinus sp. | reverse complement strand
ATTAAACCATAGAGGATGTCGACCAGAAAGTTTATCCCAACAAACATAACAGCGACCATCAGTAAATAAGCAACGATAATCGGACGATCTAGCCGGTAAATAGAGTCAATCAGGAGTTTACCCATACCGGGCCACGCAAAAATTGTCTCAGTAATTGTAGCAAAAGCAATCATTTGGCCAAATTGAAGTCCAAAGACTGTTATTACAGGAATGAGCGCATTTTTAAGGGCATGTCCGAACAACACTGATCTTTGGGGAACCCCTTTAGCCTGAGCGAATTTGATGTAATCCTGACGCATTACTTCCATAATTCCCGCTCTGGTAAGGCGGATGAGCATGGCCATCTGACCAATGGCCAAAGTCACGGCAGGCAAGATGATATGGCGAATTCCGTCCCAAGTAACAAAGCTTAATCTTACCCCGAGAATATCCACTGTCGACCCCCGTCCGGAAGATGGTAGCACATGGGCCTGAACAGAGAATATTAGGATAAGCATAATTCCAAGCCAAAACGACGGTAGGGATATGCCAAGCAGTGATGAGGACATTATACCTTTACTTAAAATATTACGGGGATAGGCGCCGGCAAACACGCCCAAAGGAATAGCCAATATGGCCGACAAAAACATGGCAAATGTTGTCATCTCTAAAGTGGCGGGCATTCTTTCCATTATTAATTCGACGGCAGGCCTCCGGAAGACAAAAGAATTCCCTAAGTTCCCGTGCAGGGCGTTTTGGACGAAGACCCCATACTGCTGATAGAGGGGCCTATCCAGCCCTAGCTCAGCCCGGGCCGCTGCAATCTGAGAATCTGAGGCATCCTGCGAAACGATTAACATGACCGGGTCACCCGTAAATCTTGTGACAGTGAAGACGAGAACGGACACTACAAACAGAACGATAACCATTTGCCCAAATCGTCTTAATGTGTACTGAAGCATGGGGACTCACCCGTCTTCCATAAACTAGAGAGGAAGCGTTAAGCTTCCCTCAGTAATTTCTACTACAACTTGAAAAGCGGGCAGCCATAAACCGAAGGCCACCCGCGAAAACACTTTACTTCTTGAAGTGAATGTCATAGGCATAGATGTAGTCATCCATACGCGGAGTAAAGGTTATATTTTTGGTTACACCATAAGAAGACTCCTGGAAGTAGAGCGGAATGAATGGCATATCCTTTTTCAAGATTTGTGTAGCTTGTTGCAAATACTTGGTGCGCTCGTCAGTGCTTGCAGTACTGTTCGCTTTATCCATGGTACTGTCGAATTCATCGCTGCTGTAATGGCCGCGGTTAGAGGTACCCAGACCAGCTTTCTTACCAAGGCTGTAAAACATGGTTTGATACCAGTTTCCAGCATCTCCCGTGTCTGAACTCCAGCCAACTAAGCATAGGCTGGTTTTATCGCCTGGACGGATATAGCCAAAATAATTGGATTTAGGCATTAGATTAACTTTGACGTCAATGCCGATTTTGGCGAGCTGGCTGGCCAATGCTTGAGCGACTTAGGAATCGTTCGGATAATTGTCATTGGAAGCATCAAGGGTTACCGTAAATCCATTGGGGTAGCCGGCTTCAACAAGCAGCTGCTTGGCTTTCTCCGGATCATACTTTTCACCTGTGATACCATCCACATAACCGACAACTTCTTTTGGATTACCCTGATAAGCGACGTAAGAATGACCATTCTTGATGTTCTTTACGATAGCATCGGAATCGATGCCCAGTTGAAGTGCCTGGCGAACCTTTTCATTTTTGAATGGGTTGGTAGGTAGATTTATCGCTGGTGTCTTGTCTCTTGTGACGTCTACTGTTAAATAGATTAGCCGCAGGCCTGAACGGCCTAACAATTGAAGCTTATCATTTTGTTTCACTTTGTCAGCATCACGGACGGGAATATCGGCCGCTAAGTTAACGTCCCCGCTTAACAGTATTAAACCATAGAGGATGTCGACCAGAAAGTTTATCCCAACAAACACAAATCGAATTACTTAATTTTCTCATTTAAAAATGTTTACATTTATTATATAATCGGCTATAATATAAATATAGTATACATTAGCCGAAAGGTGGCTGTTTAATGACTTATATTAAACGTGATATGGAAAAGATAGTCGTCGAACTTTCAGAGCAATATCCCGTAATTTTAATCACAGGGCCTAGACAGGTTGGAAAAACAACAATGCTTCAAAAGCTAATGGAGGGAACAGATAGAACCTATGTATCCCTTGATGATTTGAATATTCGAGCCTTGGCAAAGTCTGACCCGGAAATGTTTTTTCAACTATATAAAACACCAATTTTTATTGATGAGGTGCAGTACGCGCCTGAACTTTTTACCTACATTAAAATAATGGCCGATAAAAATCAGCAATCCGGTGAATTTTGGTTGACGGGTTCGCAGATATTTAAGTTAATGCAAGGGGTTCAAGAATCACTTGCTGGGCGGGTTGCGGTACTTAATCTCTCGTCGCTCTCTCAAAATGAAATATATAATTCTTGCAGCAATGTCCCATTTACTACAGATTTCAATGTGCTTAGGGATAGACAAAAAGCGATCAAACCTGCAAACACTCCAGAAATCTTTAAACGAATATTTACTGGTGGAATGCCAGCAATCGTTAGTGGCAAGTACAAGGATGGCAATATTTTTTATATGAGTTACTTAAGCACCTATTTAGAACGTGATGTCAAAGAACTATCGGGATCCATAGAATCT
>PKWS01000371.1:0-4837 GCA_003132105.1 Desulfosporosinus sp. | reverse complement strand
GTAGTCCAGAAACACTTGAAAGTGGCGCAATGAATGGTGCTATGCTAGAAAATTATGTGGTCAGTGAAATCTTCAAGAGCTACAATAACTCAGCAAAAACACCCTTCATATACTATTATCGTGATAAGGATATGAAGGAGATCGATTTGATAATTGAAGCTGATGGAAAGCTATCCCCCATTGAAATTAAGAAAACTGCATCACCCGCATCACAACTAACTCATGTATTTAAAACGCTAGATAGAGCAAATATAGAACGNNAAAATTATATCATTCCAATTAGGCTTATCTGATTGTAAAAATATACAGAAAGTTTGAACATGGACCCATTAATTTTGAAGGCTGGGGTCAAATGGACAGTAAGGCATACGCACTTTGTTTCTTGGGCGGTGTAATAAAATAGAAAATCCTGCGCAATGCTACTATACCAACTAAAGGGTATGACTTCACAGTAAACAACGTAGCCGTAATGTACTAGGTTGTTTGATCGACCTGATGGCTAGTTGTCCGGTCGTCACGAGGGATACCGGAGATCCAAAGGATCGAGGATATGCTCGCTGACGCACCATGGACAACCTGGCATAAAATAAGCTGGAGTCCGCAGGATATTCTCCCCCCCAGGGATGAATGTTCTGCTGGCAAACGCCGAGTGCCGTAACCTCCCGCCGCGTTCTCCGTCATCTCTTCGATATATAATAAAAAGACGGATGCCTAATATCTGCCTTTTACTGTCTTTTTACCTTATCAACGCTTACCTGAATAATGTAATACAGTGCGCTGGGCAGCCCTCGGCAGCCTCTTTAGCGGTTTCCTCAAACTCACTGGGAACCCGGTTTGTATAAGCTACGGATTTAATATGCATTTTTTCGAGCTTATTCAGTTTTGCTTGGAGATCATTAAATCCGTGCCGCAATTTGCAACCATGTTTCTTTAGTCAAAAAGCTCTCATCTACTTGCTCTTCTAGCTCTAAAAAACGTTTATAAGGGATACTAAATGAAAGGATGTCTTTGTCTATGAATTTACGTGCTGAGGGATCGGTTAGCCCTATAATGCACTTTTGATTTTCCGCCTCCACTTGATCCAGCGCATATAGTATGGACTGATGACAGCCAGCACCAAAGTCCACTTTAACATTGTCCTGGGTTGTTCTATCATAATTGGCGAACTGTACCAGAGCGGAAAGTTGGTCTGCATTGACTAGAAAGATAATAATTTCTGGCGTTTCGTCCTCAGCCAATTCTGCTAAAGGTTTAAAAACAATATAAGTTTTTGTGGCAACTTCGGGTAATCCAGTAGCAAATTTTGCAGCTAGCTCAGGATTCTTCTTGTAGAATTCTCCTTCTCTACCTCCTACACCGCCGGTTGATAAAAAATATTCAATAAAACCTAATTCAAATCGATTAAAACCCAATCCAACTTTCCCACCCACACAGGTGGTGGTCTTAGCGTCAAATACAGTGACGCGGCCTTTAGCTGCGGCATTTAACGTTGAGATCACGCAGCCCCATTTTCCTTCCTTAAACTGCAAGGCTCCCTCTGGTTTTAAATCTGAACGAAATACGGCTACAGGTTGATTTTTAAGTTTAATAGAATCGGCAATCTTACTTTTCATCTTAACACTCCTTATATTCTCTATAACCATTTGATTACTTCGTTGACAGAAAAGCTCTTTTTTTCTAAAGGTATTTGATCAGGGTAGCCAATTGCACATCCGTCTAATTCAAACTCTCCATAAGGTAACTTCAATAAGTTTGCAAAGTCCTTGTTCTTGGACATAGTTTCTGTAAATGTTAGAAGTTGAAATCCAAGACCCAATGCTGTGGCTTTTAACCACATATTTTGTAGCACATGAGCCAGGGATTGTTTTTGTGTTGGTGGCATACATTTTCGTTCCGCAATAATGATATAATACGGCGCAGTCTTAAAAGCTGAAACACCGTTTTTGGCCATGTTATTAACATTTTTAACAAATGCCTTTCCATTATTACGTATATATGGGACGAATACCATTGCCAAATTGAGCCTTTTAGCATTGCTTTTTAGTTGAGACATAATTATTTCATTAGCCTTAATCATATTTTCGCTATCTTTACTTAATACGAAAAACCTGCGAATTTCATTTACAGGAATTCCTGAAATCCCAGCATAAGGAGCCATCAAGCCGGATTTTATGATATCCTCGATAATCTCCTTTGGAGGCACCTCTTTTTTAAATTTGCGAATAGATCTTCTTTTATTAATAATCTCATCTAGTATTTTGTTTACTTCTTCGTTATAGGGTTTATTCAGAATGGTCACTCCTTAATTTAAATTATAATATTATCTTTCTTTTTTATTTCCAAGCTTTAATTAACTTGGTGAAAACAATTTTTAAATTCAATACTTCTTCATCAGTTAAAGGTGAGAGCACATTTCTTTCACAATTTAGCATAATTGGCCAAAACTCATTTAAAATCTGTTCCCCAGCATCGGTCAATTTAAGGTTATAGGTTCTTCGATCAGTAGCATTTTTTATACGAAGAATATAACCGAGAGATTCTAGGTGATCGACCTTCTTAACCATCGAAGTCCTGTCTATGTGCAGAACCTCGCCAACTTGCTGTTGGGTTGATTCAGCCATAGATATAATAACAGTTAATATTCCGTATTCTTTTGCATCAATTTGACAGGTGGCTAACTCCGTGTTAAATTTTCCTATCATTTGTTCCGTAACTTTTCCCAACATGAAACCCATACTATTGAAAATACTAAATATTGTGACACCCTCCTTATGTTTATTATCATTAATTAATATAATCAATTTAACTGATTATAAGCACATTGTCAAATCAGTTAAAACCTATAAAAGAAAAAACCCTCCCAGGCCTCTAGCCCATGAAAATCTCTACTATTAACGATTTACCAGTTGTTACGTGGTTTGGGTACAAAACACTCGCGGCAATACACAGGTTTGTCACCAGACGGTTGGAAAGGAACAGTTGTGTCTTTTCCGCAAGTAGCGCAAACAGCTGGAAACATTTCGCGTTCTGGACGGCCATAACCGCCGGCCAATATAAACAGCATTAATTAGTACTTCTTTCACAAGAACAATCAGGATTAAAATTATAACTACACTTAAAAGTTTAACCTTATTATGTTTTAGGTTTGATAGAAGGTTATCGAACATCTAAAATCCTCACAAAATTTATTTTCGATGATTCTAATCACCCACCAGTTCTAAGAAGTTTTAATACAGCTTCTTCACTTTCTAGTCCATCATAATCTCTTTGATACCCATACTGTATACCTTTTTTTTGATTTGCAAGAACATATTTAGCTAAAGTTTCTAGGCCTTCTTCTTTTGCACATTTTACAAAAGCACGGAGTCTTAAATCATGATTTTTACTAAACATGTCCTCACTGCAAGGAAACTCATCACATTCCCAACACCCGTTTATGCCTCTACTGACACAGCAATCATATTGATAACAACCACTATCTGATAAATGCCTTCCGCAACAATTTTGTTCAGATTTACAACCGCTACATTTATCTGCTAGATGACACAATTTACATATCAAGCCACAATATCCTATGCTTTCTACCAATTCATATGATGACAATTTAACCTCTCCTTTATTTCTACTCATTTGTTTTACAAGAAAGTAGTTTCGTCAACTCCTGGTAGTAATTCATATATAGACCTGCCAATGACATCTTCGAATTTTCTTTTGATCTCAAAGGTGGCTTTCCATTTTAAAACCGTTAAATCATTGACACCGTACCTCAATCCCACATCTACCAAACGTTTCTCAAGTAAACAAAAACCTTTTGGAGTTGTTAAGGCATCACAAAGTTGAATTAATTCGTCATACGCAGAGTAGTTAACTCTAGCTATATATTTCTTAATAAAATCGAACTCTTCGGCATTGCAGTCATTGTTTCCAGAGTACGAATCTAGGTTTTTCAAAGGAAAGGAATGTGTGAGACTGCCGATATCGTGAAGATATCCTAATATGTAAGCAATTTCCGGATCAAGATCTCTATGGTAGCTAGCTATATTACGGGCTGCGTCTGCTGCGAGGATTGAATGATTGATCCAAGGCCCAGGATTAAGTTTTTCGGCTTCAGACAATAATCGCTTGGTTTCTTCAATAGACGGAACATTCATGATGTACACCTTCTTAATCTCGGCGGGACCTACCCCACTAAATTTTAATTAGCTCAGTTTACGTCTCCTAAATAAGTCTCCCCTTTAAATGAACCATCGTCGGAAATAAGGGACTTTAAAACTTGTGGATAAATCCTGTACCCCTTTAAACTTCGTAATTCTATCCACTCCACTCCTATTTGCATTTTGTCTGGTTCGCTACCGTTTTTAGCTTCAAATCCTGGTTTTAGGGAACAGACAAACATATACTCAATTTGATGTATCTTAGAGTCCAAGTCGGCAAATTCGTGATTCTTTCCAATGTATTCACGAATATATCTCATATCTCGTACAGTAACCTCTGATGATATTTCTTCTAGACACTCCCTTTTCAAAGCTTCAACAATTGGTTCTCCCGGTTCCTGTCCACCACCTGGTAGCAAGTAAAATATTCCAAGGGTATCCTGATTTTTTGTTAGTAGTATCTTTTCATCTTTGATAATAATCGCTTTTGCAGAGTTTCTGATATGTCTCATTTCATTCTACTCCTAGCATGAAATTTTCAGATGTTAACATCCGTTATTTGCTCCCAATCACTCCTGAGCATTGAATAATGTAATTGGTCGTATCTGTTCCCCCTAATCCAGTAATGCTCTCGAAGCCTACCATCAATCTTGAATCCTTTTCTTTCTAATAGCTTAATTGAA
>PKWS01000040.1:19675-21252 GCA_003132105.1 Desulfosporosinus sp. | reverse complement strand
GAAAACCCCGGTTGCCTAGTATCACTGTATTCTAGGGGACGGGGTTTTCGTTTTTCCCCCAGAAATTCATCTAAAAGCCATAAACTATTCCCAGTTTTATTGGGAATAAGGACCAACTATGGAACTTATCTACCTTGACTTTTCGTATTTCCACCCAAAATTGACGTGAATGGTATTAATTACCATATCTCGCAATATTGGGGTGATCCTTTTGTTTGGTCATTGGCAAACTCATTCGGAGTATCAAAAATTACTCATCCAAAACGTCTTACTATTTTACCAATCAGACAAACCCAGAGTAACTCGGCTTGCCAAAGCACTCTCTAAACTCTATATCCTTGATTTGGATGCTCTAAAACCAATTTTACAACCTTATTACTCTAATACCGGGGCACCAGCTAAACATCAACCTGAGATCTTTCGTTCCTTTGTCTTGATGTCTGAATTAAAAAAACACGGCATCTCGGATTGGGTTGATACACTTAAATCTGATGCGCTTCTTTGTTCGATGATTGGCGTTTCTCCTGATGATGTTCCAGAGGTAGGAAATCATTATGACTTTATTGACAGGTTTTGGTTGGAAGAGAACCCCAATGCCCGGGATTCTCTTCACCCTTTCAAGCGCAAGCCTCGCAAGAAGCTTGGCAAGAACCAGAAACAACCACCACGTCATCCTGGAATTATTCAAAAATTTGTTGATTTAGCCTTGCAAGGTAAAACCTTTGAACAAAGACCCGAAAGGCTTCTTCAA
Organism: Desulfosporosinus sp.; assembly: GCA_003132105.1. Taxonomy (GTDB): domain Bacteria; phylum Bacillota; class Desulfitobacteriia; order Desulfitobacteriales; family Desulfitobacteriaceae; genus Desulfosporosinus. The sequence goes on along the minus strand of PKWS01000040.1, from coordinate 20,501 downwards.
CAAATATTTGCCAAAGTTGCTGTAGAACCTTCCGCTAAGGCTGGCCTTCTTGGAAATACTCAGAAGTTGGGTATCTCCGGAGATGGCACCTGTATTAACACGGGCGGAAGTCCTTATGGAATAAGGGTTTGCAATTGTAAATCTAAGGGTATTTTCAGCTGTGACTGTCATCGCAGATTTTCTGATCCTGATGCTCGTCACGGCTGGGATAGTTACCACGAAGTTTGGTTCTATGGCCATTGTGGCTATTTCTTGTCTATTTATAATCCAATCTTAAAGGCTGATCTTCCACTTTATCTTCGCCTAGTTGAAGCTCAACGTCATGATGGAGTTACCGCTATTGTCGCTTTAGCCGAAGCCCGAAAGCTCTATCCACACTTTAAGTTCGACCGATTCATCGGGGATGGTGCTCATGATAATTACCCGACTTATGAACTTCTCAAGGCCTGGGATACTAAAGCTGTGATTCCTTTAAACAAAACAAATCAAGGCCATTTTAAGTTTTCTCCANNTTTATGAAAGATCGTTGCAGGAATAAATGGCGGTGTCCCCTTGCCATGGGAAAAATTAACCATTGTTCTCATAAGGACCAGTGTTCACCCTCTCCTTACGGAAGAACTGTTTACACGAAACCCGCATGGGATCAGCGCCTTTTCACAGCCATCCCTCGCGGTAGCAAAGAATGGATTACTGAGATGAAGAAACGCACTTCTTCAGAACGTGTCAACAAACGCATCCTAGAAGATTACAACCTAGAAGAAAGTCATACTCGTGGCAAAAAACGTTTGTCTTGGTGGGTGATGATTCACTCCACAAACATACACCT
>PKWS01000040.1:0-19646 GCA_003132105.1 Desulfosporosinus sp. | reverse complement strand
TCGATAGGTTAGTTTTGCTATGCCATTCTTTAATGAACCTCACATATATTTCTCCGTTTCAAGCTTTATAAGCGCCTCATCACCACCTAAAAATAGTTCATGCTTTCTTCTAGCCTACTGGAAGTTAGTTTTCGAGATTACTCTGTTTTTTAAACAAGTTACCATAATGATCCCCTAACGACGTATTCCTTCGGAACACGTGTTAGAAGAAAGATAACACGTCAAACACCTACCATTTAAGGAGTTAGTCTACTTTACTTGTTATAGGTTACCATAGTGGTCAGAATGGAATATCGTCATCTAGGTTTATTTCATGACCAAACGAAGACACTCCTGACGATTGATTCTGGCCTTGGCCTTGTCCATGTCCTTCATGATTCTTCTTGCTATCAAGAAAGAAAACGTTATCAGCGATAATTTCAGCCGCCTTGCGTTTGACACTTTGCTTGTCATCGTAACTCCTAATTTGGAGCGCACCCTCAACTGACACCAGACGACCTTTTTCTAAGTTGTTAGCACATATTTCGGCCAACTGCCTCCACACGATGATGTCGATGAAGTCGGCATCCTTCTCCCCTGCCTTGTTTTTGTAGTTTCGATCAACCGCAAGGGTGAACTTTGTTACGGCCAGACCCGATGGGGTGTACCGTAGCTCAGGATCCCGAGTCAATCTTCCAATAAAAACGCAATGATTTAACATAAAGCGTACTCCTTTTCCCTGCCTGCCGTTTTATGGTCAGGACTTATAGGTTTTTCAGCCTCTTGTGCTGCGATCACAGTACGGAAGGAAGCATTTTCAACGCCCCCTTCCTAACTTAGCTACGGTAATAGCTTGAACGAAAGAAAATCCCTTTTCTTCCACTATTACAGCTTGGAAAAAGCAATCTTCACTGAGCTTTCCGGCCTCTACTAATCCTTCTTCGCCTTTAGCTAGTAAAACGAGCTTTTGGCCGTTTTTCTCGCACGCGATCTTAGCATACGGAGTGCCAATGCCGGACTTTCCAGTGGCTAGCCCTAACAGCTTATAGGCATCCTGGGGTTTCGCCTCTGTTTCAGCTGGATCTGTAGGCGGAACTTCTTCCGGTACTTGAGCCAGTGGTTCAGCTCTTTGCACTGGTTTAGTCTCAATCACAGTTTCAGGCATTGGTTCAGCCTTCAATTCTGGCTCATCATTAAGCATCCGTACTGTCCTTTTTTTAGTCTCAACAACAGGCGTTTCTACGATAACCTGTTCAGATGTTGGTGTTGGAGCTGATTCGGTTTGCATTTCATCAGTCGTGTACACGCCTTGTGTCAATATTGGAAATTGTCGTCTGAGTGCAGCCACTTCTGCCACTTTTTGAATCATGGCTGACGGCATTGAACCCCACACTGGAGACCTATTGTTCGCCGCAGCATATTCAGCGTAGTCGGCAATAGCAATCACTGGAAGACGATTTCTGTGTTGAACAACTGCCCAGCCAGCGATGATTTTTCCGCGCTTTGCCCCAAAGCTTTGATGGAGTGTTCCCTTCTCAGTATCGACTTGAAAGTTGTCGCCTTCATGAACTACGCCAGAGTTTATCCCTGCATAGTTCGGATTCAGCTCCGCTTTCTTTAACAGTGCATCCCGCGTTGTTATGAAGGAGAGTTTGACACTCCCATCCTTTGAAACCCATCTTTGTAAAACGAGCTCACCAGAAAGTGGGTCAAAGCCTTGCTCCTTGCATCTGTAGAGATAAAGGGCTAGTTCGGAGTCATTAGCTCCACTAGGCATACACAGCGACATGATTGTTGCCTTATCACGTGGTGCTAATCCCCCCACTAATTGACTTGGGGACCCTTCTAAGACTGATTGTTTCCCTTCAATTACCGTTAATCCTTTGCTCATGTTTTTCGTTCCGGGCGTACCCGAAACTCCACCTCCCTTTCATTTTTGAAATATGAACGCCCATTAGTTTTGGCGTTTAACCCTTCTTGTTACGCTGAATTGGTATGCGCATACCGTTGTTTTGGAACAAACAAAAAAGCACGTTCTTGACGTACTTTTTGTTCCTTACAATTACTTTTTCTCTGCCATATCCATTAATTTCTGCCCAACGAGCCTTAAACGATCTAACATGAGAGCAATTCCTTGAATTGTTTGGGCTTGTTCTTGAGTGATTGCATTACCTTGTTCAACATTAATCATTACTTGATCTACTGCAATACGGAAAGCGTTCAACATATTATTAATATCATGGGTCGAACGATTGCTTTCATCTGCTAATTTGCGCACCTCTTGGGCTACTACAGAAAATCCCCGCCCATATTCGCCAGCCCGCGCTGCTTCAATGGCAGCATTCAGCCCCAACAAATTAGTTTGCTGAGCCACACGCCTAATAATCTCAACGATTTTCGTCGTTTTATTTACTTCTCTGGCAGCTGCCTTCGCAACATCTGCCGTCACCTGACTTGTTGCAGCAAGTTCTTGGAACGAAGCATTCAACTGTTCAATCGCTGCAACCGCTTGCTGAAGTGCAGCATAAATTTCAGTGACATATTGATGAATCTCTTGCGCTTTTTTTTTCTCACACAAGCGTTCAAACTCCTGGGCTTTTGCAATTTTTACGGCTTCGTTTATGGCCCTTTTAATCGATCCCTGCCCCGAATCAAGAAACTCAGCTACTAAGCCATTTTCTTTCGCCATTTCAACACCTGCTTTGTCACCAACTATCCCTCCAACACCCAATTGTGAAAGTTCCAAAATTGACTGCTTTACTTCCTCAATCTTCTGCCATGGTCGAATAAAAATACTTACATCCGAAAGTACAAGATCTTGAGCAATATCATCAAGCATATTCGCCTTCGTTATAATTCCAATTTTCTTTATTTTCACAGTAACCATCCGATGAATCAGTGGTAAAATATCGCTTATTGTCGCAGTAATTTCAACTACCGTCTTATTTGTTGACTTTTTAATATCTTCTGCCGTCCCCCCTCGGCTAATGACAACACCAACTTCTGGATAAGACTGAACAATTCCTAGCGCTTGCTGGTTAGTACCAATTTCAATTGGCATATTTAACCCCATTTGGGCAAGAGCTTGCCCTACTAACTCTGCCATGATTCGCGACGGAACAATAAAAAGAACTTGTTCTATCATAATTCCTCCTTTATTGCGACAATATAACCTTTTCTTCATTTTTGTTTATTTTTTACAATATTTCGCTATTGAGGCTTATCCATTGCAATTACCATACCAAAGCGGCCAATGCTGAATTACCGAGAATACAAACCTTCCGGTCATTCTGTACAAAAACTTACCCAATACAGGCGTTACTATCAAAGCAGCTACAGTGGCCAAATTAGCCAAAATTCAAAATATTGTCGGGGTTAACGACAGCACGGGGGACATGACCTTGACTGGAGAATATATCCGCTTAACCAAAGAGCAAGACTTTTCCGTAATCATGGATAGAGACACGATGATCCATGCAACCCTCAGTTATGGTGCGACTGGCTCGATTGCAGCAGGCGTAAATGTGGCGCAAAGACTTTGTGCCGATATCTACGACTTATATATGACCGGGCATATTCAAGAATCACTGGAAGCTCAATATAAACTTGCCCTCTCAGAATAGTCTTTACCTCAGGCTCCTTCCCGACCGTAATCAAAGAATCGATCGAGTTGCTTGAAGCGGGTCCGTGCATGGCCCTGTCGGGCCGATGACAGTCGATGAGAAAGAACAACTCAAAAAAGTTTTTATTCAGATGGAATTGTTAAAATAGCTTTAGCTTGTTTACCACGTCCCCTGATTTGGTTGAGCTTAATAAGGATCGAGTTGGCGCATTTCTCCTTAATCCCACGAGCCAATCGCTCTGGGTTGGTCACAAATAAATCGTCACCGATGAGCTGAACGCGATCTCCCAAACGCTCAGTCATTTTACGCCAGCCTTCCCAGTCCTCTTCATCGAGCCCGTCTTCTATGGAGACAATCGGATAGCGCTCGAGCAGTCCCTCATAATAATCAATCATCTCATCTGAACTCTTCTTTAGCCCTTCCCCTGCTAAGTTATAGGTTCCATTTTTGTAAAGTTCTGAAGCTGCCACATCAAGAGCTAGTGCCACTTGTTCTCCAGGAACATAGCCTGCCCTTTGAATCGCATCAACAATGCAAAGAAGCGCCTCTTCGTTGGATTCGAGGTTGGGTGCAAAACCGCCTTCATCACCAACTGCGGTGGCTAGACCTTTTTCTTTTAGTACAGCTTTCAGACTGTGATACACTTCAGTTCCCATGCGGAAGCCCTCAGCAAAACTCGACGCTCCGACTGGCATAATCATAAATTCTTGAATGTCCACATTGTTATCGGCATGACTACCACCATTTAATATATTCATCATCGGCACTGGTAGCTCTTTCGCGTTAACGCCACCCAAATACTGATAAAGGGGTAACCCGAGTGACTCCGCAGCTGCTTTCGCTGAAGCCAAGGATACACCAAGGATGGCGTTAGCTCCCAATTTCCCCTTATTTGGGGTTCCATCAAGATCTATCAAGAGACGATCTAATCCCGGTTGGTCGAACGGATTCAGCCCTTCAACTTCAGGGGCAATTATCAAGTTGACATTTTCAACTGCTTTCAGTACCCCTTGACCCATAAACCGAGTAGCATCCCTGTCCCTGAGTTCTACTGCTTCAAAAGCCCCTGTAGATGCACCCGACGGGACAGCCGCACGACCTATGATCCCATCTTTGAGAACGACGTCTACCTCTACTGTTGGGTTTCCCCGAGAATCCAAAATCTCACGAGCATAAACATCCGTAATAAAATTCATTAAAATTTCCTCCTTTATTCCGCCCCTTATTACAAGATACTAACCGTTCCTTCATAAATAACTCCAGCAAGGGCATCTATAGTAACCCTCTGTCCCTCGGAAATTGTAGTCATAGCCTCTGGTAACCCTATAATAGCCGGAATACCGTATTCTATCGCAGCAATTGCGGCATGCGACGTTAAGCCAGCTTCCTGAATGACTAATGCCCCTGCCAGCGTAATCAGTGGAATATACCGAGCATCCGTAGCGCTAGTAACGAGAATGTCACCTTTCTTGAAATTATCATGCTCAGGCAAATGAACTATCCGGGCAGTACCCATATACGATTTTCTCCCGATGCCCGTCCCCTTTGCTAGGATCCCACCGACCACTTGGACTTTAATCATATTCGTTGTCCCGACCTTACCAACGGGAACTCCTGCAGTAATCACAACAATGTCCCCAGTTTGAATGTAATTATTATCAAGTGCAGCCGTAACTGCTACAGACAATAATTGATCAGTCCCAGCGCTTTCCGAAACCACAAGGGGCTCAATTCCCCACTGTAAAGCGAGTTTTCGAGCGACTTCAGGAAAAGGAGTAGCCGCTACTATCAGAGCCTTGGGACGATATTTAGAAATCATCTGCGCTGTTAAACCGGATTGTGTGGGAGTTAAAATGGCCGTCGCATCTAGGTCACGGGCGATGCTATAGCTGGCGTAACTGATGGACTCCGCCACATTAAGATGAGGATGGCGAGTCGTCTTAGTTTCTAAGAGCGTTGTTTCCGTGCGCTTGGCGATTTTATCCATCATGCGCACGGCCTCAACCGGAAATTGACCGGCAGCGGTTTCACCTGACAGCATAATGGCATCCGCTCCGTCCAAGATGGCATTAGCCACATCGCTGGCCTCCGCCCATGTTGGACGTGGTTGGCGAATCATGGAATCAAGCATTTGCGTGGCTACAACGACTGGCTTTCCTAATAAATTGCATTTTCGAATTATTTCTTTCTGATAAACTGGGACTTCTTCAACTGGAACCTCAACTCCTAAGTCTCCGCGCGCAACCATTAACCCGTCGACCACTTCCAAAATAGAATCCAGATTCATAATTCCCTCTTGGCTTTCTATTTTAGCAATAATTTGTACAGTTGCACCCATTTCCTCAACAATTTGCCGCACCGCCAATATATCAGAGGCTTTACGAGTAAAGGAAGCCGCAATAAAATCTATCCCCTGGGTAACACCGAAACGAATGTCTTCAATATCCTTTTCAGTCACACCGGGCAATTTAATCGAAATTCCAGGAACATTGACTCCCTTTTGCGATTTTAAGATACCCCCATTACGCACTATCGTCTTAATCTGTTCTTGCTGTACCGACACGACTTCCAAATCCAGCTGTCCATCGTCAATTAAAATATGCGTCCCTGGAACGACGTCTAGCCATAATTCTTTATAAGTTATTCCTACTCTTTCTGAAGAACCAAGAGCAGATTTCGTATCCAAAATAAACTCTGCATTATTGGTAAGCGTAATTCCTAACTCTGGTACCAGACCTGTACGGATTTCTGGCCCTTTAGTATCAAGTAAAATCCCTAAATATTTTCCCACCTTCGCCGCTTCCTCTTTTAAAACAGACATTCGCAACCCATGTTCATCATGGGTTCCATGGGAGAAATTCAACCGGGCAACATTCATCCCAGCCGTTAATAGCTGTTGGATTTTTTCTCTGGATTCGCTGGCTGGACCAATCGTACAAATAATTTTTGTCCTTCGCATTTACAGTTACGCTCCTTATCCCATCCATAATATTCTGCGTCCCAAGTTTTATCTTGTTTGAGACATGCCAATACCAACCTTGACTAGGCGGCAGAGCCTAGAAGTAACCGCATATACAAGTTCATCGGCACAACGCATACACTCTTCTAATGTCATAGGCTCGGGGACAATACTCATAAGTCCTCCAATTCCCTGTTGTAAAACATCTTCCCAGCCATGCCCTAGTCCACCAGATATACATACGGTTGGAACCTTATATTTCTGTGCAATTTTAGCTACCCCTACTGGCGCTTTCCCATGAGCAGTTTGGAAATCAGTACACCCTTCACCCGTTATCACAAGATCAGCCCGTTTTACTATTTCTTCAAAACAGGTAGCCTCTAATACTATTTCTACTCCAGGACGGAGCTGAGAAGGCGTAAAAAAAAGTAGCCCAGCCCCTAACCCACCAGCAGCACCTGCTCCTGCACTATCTGCTACATCTCTACCCGTAGTCTCTTTTGCGATAGAGGCATAGTGACTCAGTACTTGATCTAGTTCTTCTACCATCCCAGGAGTAGCTCCTTTTTGTGGACCATAAACTGTCGATGCCCCTCGTATTCCGCATAACGGATTATCAACGTCACACGCCACAAGCAGTGTCGTATCGATTAGCCGAGGATCAAGTTCACTCGTATCAATTCTAGCTAACTCTTTTAAGGCTGCTCCCCCATTCGGAAGTTCCTGGTTCGATGCATCAAGAAACTTCACCCCGAGTGCCTTTGCCATGCCAACACCACCGTCATTGGTAGCACTACCACCGATACCGATTATCAATTTACGTAATCCTTGGTCAAGGGCTGCTTTGATGAGTTGACCTGTGCCGTAGGTAGTAGCAAGCCTAGGATTGCGTTGTTCCTTGGGAATGAGTGGAAGACCAGAAGCTGCAGCCATTTCAATAACCCCGGTCAATTCATCACCAAGTATCCCCCAACAAGCCTTGACGTTATCTCCTAAAGGTCCCATTACTTCATCATACATCAAACGACCCCCAGTAGCCGTCACCAAGGCTTCAACTGTTCCCTCTCCACCATCCCCTATTGGTACTTTGGTTACCAATGCATCGGGAAAGACCAAAATTATTCCTCGTTCCATGGCATTTGCAACATCAATTGCCGACAAACTTCCTTTAAATGAATCTGGAGCTACAATAATATTCACTATGTATCACATCCTTTGTTGATAAAAGTAGCAGAGTTTTAATAGAACCCCTTATCTTTAGATAAGAGGCTCTATTTTGCTAGATTAACGTTTCACTTCGACTTTTGCCATCTTTTCATAATATTGTACTAAACTGCTATGATCTGCTTCTCCCATACCATCTACCTTGAGAGCTTGCATCATTTCCATAACAGCTGCAGTCAGCGGTAATGGAACACCCATTTCATGGGATGTTTCCAAGGCGTTGTTCAAGTCCTTAATATGAAGGTTGATACGGAACCCAGGATCGAACTTTCGATCCATGATCAGCGGTGCTTTCGCATCAAGAACTGTACTTCCTGCTAGGCCACCACGAATTGCTTGGTATACCAGCTCTGGCTCTACCCCAGCTTTGGTGGCCAAAACTAAGGCTTCCGACATGGCCGCAATATTTAGGGCAACTATGATTTGGTTGGCAAGTTTCGTTACATTTCCTGCACCAATCTCCCCAGTGCGAACAACGGATCCAGCCATGGTCATCATTATAGAATAGCATTTGTCAAAAACTTCTTGCTTACCGCCGACCATTACAGACATGGTACCATCGATCGCCTTAGGTTCACCACCGCTTACAGGAGCATCCAACATCTCTACTCCCTTTTCAGCAAGTTCTGCAGCTATTTCCCTGCTTACTATGGGGGAGATTGAACTCATATCGATGAGGGTAGTACCCTTTCTAGCTCCCTCCAATATTCCATTTTGACCTAACACTACTTCTTTTACATGAGGTGAATTGGGTAACATGGTAATAATAATATCCGCCTCTTGCGCTACAGCTTTAGCTGTTGCTGCGCTCCTAGCCCCTGCAGCTACTACTTCGTCGACTGCGCTTTGGTTTCTATCGACAACAATAAGATCATAGCCAGCCTTCAATAAATTTTTACTCATAGGTTTCCCCATAATGCCTAAACCAATAAATCCAATTTTCATCTTCAATTTACTCCTTTATTATTAAACGATAAGTGATGGTTCTCTATGAATTATTTCAACAATCCCATGTCTATCAACACTTTGGTAAGTTGCTCTCTTTCGCTCTGGGTCATCGGGCCTGCTGGAGCCATGCACGGGCCGGCTTCAATCCCTATTAAAGTAAGGGATTCTTTAATCACGGCAGGGAATGTACCGATGGTGAACGCACTACGTAGAGGGGCTAAGGCAAACTGAGCCTTAAGAGAACCTTCTAGATCACCCGCCATATATTTTTCATAGATATCAACGCATAACCTTGGAGCCACATTTGCACAGGATGCAATGGAACCGGTAGCGCCGTAGCAAAGCGCTCCATAGATCAGGGTATCCCGTCCCATAAGCACGGAAAAATCGTCCCTATCCTTCGTCAAGCGTATATAATCAGCCGTCAATGTCAAATCACCACTGGAATCTTTGATGCTGACGATGTTCGGCACTTCGGCCAATTTTGCCACTGTTGCAGGAGCAATATTCACACCTGTTTTTGGAGGGTTATTGTAGAGAATCACAGGAAGAGATGTGCTTGCAGCAACAGATTTGTAATGTTTAATTAACTGATCCTGGTTGGGAGTAACAAAAAGAGGTGTTAGTACAGATACTGCGTCAATCTTGCACTCTTCCGCCAGCTCAGTCAACATCACACTTTCTCGGGTAGTAATCCCGTTAGTTCCCGCATAAACTGGCACCCTGCCTTTAGCTTCGTCCATAGTAACCAGGAAAATTTCTCGTTTCTCTTCCGGGGTCAGACCGTAAAATTCGCCTGTCGTTCCGACAATAAACAGTCCGTGTACACCACCGTCGATCAAATGATTAATCAGCTTACGCATGGCTCTTTCGTTGAATTCTTCTTCTGTAGTAAGGGGCGTTATCACCGCGGGTATGATTCCCTTTGGTCTAAATCCCACTTTTTTTTGACTTGTTTGCATTTTCTACCCTCCAGTGATTTGTTTGGTATTAAATATTACGACTGTTGTAAATAAGCAGATAGGTTATCCTCAGGTAATTGGTGCCGGGTTAAACAAACATAAGGCATTATGCAAGCCCCAATGCTCGGCCCATGTCTCTTTACGGCCACTAGCAACATCTATGATTAGACGAAAGATTTCCCAGCCGACTTCTTCGATTGTTGCTTCACCCGTTGCAATTCGCCCTGCATTCACATCAATTAGATCATGCCAATGCTCTGTCAAAGCATTGCGCGTCGACACTTTAATGACGGGTGCCATAGCTAATCCATAGGGGGTTCCTCGTCCAGTGGTAAACACCTGCAGATGGATTCCAGAAGCTAATTGCAGGGTACCACAAACAAAATCACTCGCCGGCGTTGCTGCATAAATTAACCCTTTTTGAGTTGCCTTTTCGCCAGGAGCTAATACTCCCATGATCGCACTGGTTCCTGACTTGGCTATGGAGCCAAGTGCTTTCTCTACTATGTTCGCAAGACCCCCTCTTTTGTTCCCAGGCGTTGTGTTCGCACTTCTATCTGCTCCGCCGAGTTCTAAATAATGATCATACCACTTCATCTCTCGAATTAACGCGCGGCCAACTTCCTCATTCACTGCCCGCGGTGTTAATAAATGAATACCATCTCGCACTTCAGTTACTTCTGAAAACAAGACCGTCGCTCCAGCGCGTACCAATAAATTTGCTGCATAGCCCACTGCGGGATTTGCAGTAACACCAGAGAAAGCATCGCTGCCTCCACACTGCATGCCAATCACCAAATCGGAAATCGGACAGAGCACACGCTGTCGATTATTTAATTTCTTCAATTTCTCGGTGGCTTCTTCCATAATTCGCTGCACCATTGCACTAAAGCCTTGCTGCTCTTGTAATACAATGATTGTTGCGTCAGCTCCATCGGGAATCAATCTTACCGGTAATAGTTTTTCACAGCCCAAACCAACTACCATGACCTCCCCACCAAAGTTGGGATGAGTTGCAAGGTTTTGCAGAGTGCGAATAGGAATAATCGCCTCGGGGGCATTAATCGCCACCCCACATCCATAATCATGATTTAAGGCAACGACATCTTCAACATTGGGATATTGGGGCAGTATCTCCTCTTTAATCTTTTTTACCGCATAATCAAGAACGCCTGCAACGCATTGAACGCTCGTAGTAATTCCCAAAATATTTCTTGTTCCGGCACTGCCGTTTGCATTGCGGTAGCCTTCAAAGGTATATCCTTCCAGAGGTGGCAACTGTTCTGGCACCTTGTTCGCGATCGATAATTCATCCATGCTTGGAGGCTTCGGCATGTGTACTAATGTTTCATCAATCCAACTGCCTTTATTAATTGGACGAGTAGTATATCCAATGATTTCGCCATAGCGAATGATTGCTTCGTTTTGGTCCAAATCCACTAAGGCGACTTTATGACCCTGTGGAACAGGTTCCCGGAGTTCAAGACCGCAAGCAAATACTGTCCCCGCAGGTAAACCTCCCGAATTGACAACGATAGCAACATTGTCAGTTGGATTGATTTTAATATATAGCGGTACCTCTTTCTGATCAACGATCAGCTGCATAAACAATTCCTCCTAGGTGAGATACGTTTAATACCATTGTGGGTTTTAAACTCCAACACTTTATGTTAAAACATTCATCTGAAGAGTGTCATCTTAATCAAGCTTTAAGTCCACCCGATGAATATCGCCAACGATGAATAGATATGACATTGCCCCCAGAAATCCCATGGCCCCAACAAAAACCAGTGCTCCGTTAAAAGAGTTTGTTACTTTCAAAATATAACCGATTGTAATAGGGGTTACAATACTTGCCAAATTGCCAACCATATTGAAAATCCCACCGCTTACTCCCACCATTTCTTTCGGCGATGTATCCCCAACAACACACCATCCTAGAGCACCAAGACCTTTGGAGAAAAAAGCTAAAGACATCACTGAGACGACAAGTATTGTGGAATCTACATAGTTGGCTAATATAATACTGCTGGAAAAGAATAAGCCTATAATAATTGGTGTTTTACGAGCTACAGTTAATGAATGACCACGGCGTAATAGCCAATCTGACCAATAACCACCCAGTACGCCCCCGATGAAACCTGCTATAGCCGGGATAGAGGCAACAATACCGACTTTAAGTATTGACATGTGTTTTGCCGTAATAAGATAGGTTGGAAACCATGTCAAAAAGAACCACGTGATGGTATTTAAGGCAAATTGTCCTAAGTATATACCGATCATTTGTCTATTTGATACCAATGCACGCACATAGGACCATTTTATTGGGGTTTTTTTGTCGCCAAGATTCGCTAGTCCACCCCCGGCTTCAATATAATCTAGTTCTGCTTGATTTACGCGCGGATGGTTTTTAGGATCGCGAATCACCTTAAACCAGATGGCAGCGATAATCATCCCAACGCCACCAGTCCAATAGAAAATATAGTGCCAACCGAATGCATGTAACGTCCAAGCCATCAACGGCGTGAACACGGCTAACGCAAAATATTGAGCAGAATTAAAAATCGCTGATGCAAAACCACGCTCATGAGTCGGAAACCACATAGCCGTAATTCTAGCGTTTGCCGGGAATGCCGGCGCCTCAGCAATACCCATCAGAAATCTCAGTCCAAAAAGAATGGCAAAAGCACTACCTGTAAAAAAGCCAACGGCTCCTTGTAAAGCTGTAAACAAGGACCAGAGAAACAGTCCCGAACCATAAACCATACGGGCACCATACTTATCAAGCATCCAACCTCCTGGAATTTGCATGGCGGTATAGGACCAACCAAAAGCTGAAAAAGCCATTCCCATTGTCACAGTATCGAATTTCAGTTCTTTGCTTATGCTAGATGCGGCAATGGAAAGGGTAGCACGGTCAACATAATTGAAGGTCGTAACAATAAATAACATAGCTAACATGAAATATCGAATGTTGGTTTTTTTTGTATTTACCTGCTTATTATCCATCAAAGATTCTCCTTCTCATCTGATTTCCCTCTTAACTTTTTCAGCCAAGTCCCTTAGTTATACATGTCCTAGTGTGTTGAATAATCGGTGTCTCTTTTTCTCATCCCTTTCATCTTTAATAAATTTATATCGTTGGCCTAATGGTTATCGTTTACCCCAATAACCGTTGGCTATCATAGTCTATCAATTGCAATAACCGTGCCAATCGTCAAAATGTTGAAGTTCCTAGCTTTAACTACTCCTTTGCGAAAATAATTGAAACAATTGTCGCAACAAACGTTGTGCTAAGTTCTACATATGTGGTGCAAATGCCCTCTAACTGTGTATAATAAAGACAAATACAATTATTCTTTATATAACCATAATGAAACTGAAATAAATGTCATTGATTAATACGGATATATATCCGTATGTTAGGAGGATTAACCGTAATTGTCTAAAATAGCTTTTATTGCTCCAGATAAGCAATTATTTCTTGCAAGGAAAGAAAATTATTCACGAACTTGGCTTAGACTATAAATTTGATTTATATTTAGCACGACTGAATAAAGGAATTAGGCTTGCCAACAAACTGCAAAACGAGGATGTTGATGTTATTGTCTGCAGGGGCGGCACAGCCAAATTAATTATTGAGTCTGGGGTTAGAATTCCCGTTGTTGAAATCACCATTACTGGACAAGACCTGGCCCAAGTTTTTCATGAATCAAAAAAGATAACCGGGTTGTCTCACCCAAAAGTTGCAATACTTGCGTTTAGCAATATGGTCGATGACATCGAAGTGCTATCAAACATTCTCGATATTGAATTGACCATTTATCCCTCTAAAGACAGTTGAGGATATACCCTTAAAAATAGCCGAAGTTTCAGTAACAGATGCAAATATTGTGGTGGGTGGTATAAAAACAATTCTTTTAGCAGCAGAAAAAGGACTAAAGACTCATCTCATACGTTCCGGAGATTTTTCCATTCGAGCAGCCTTCCTAGAGGCTCAAAAAATTGCATTGGGTCGAAAAATTGAAAAAGAGCGAGCTCAAGAATTTAAAGCGTTAGTGGACTCTTCATTAGAAGGAATCATTAGCATTAATCAGGATAGAGTCATCAAAGTGTTTAACCCAACTGCAGAACGCTTGTTAAATCGCTCTGCCAAAGAGATGCTCGGGCAAAAAATAAATTTGGTGCTTACCTTCGTAGATGTTGAAAAATGTTTACTAGAAGGACAACAATCCATCGGCCAAGTGACGCAACTTGGTGCTATCTGGATTAGCCTTCAACATTGCGCCTATAGTCGTAGACCAATTGATCATAGGTGCAATCATTACTTTTCAGGATGTTACACGCATTCAGGAAATGGAAGCCAGAATCCGTAATGATAGTTATCGCGAGAAGATTTGTTGCAAAATATCAATTTGACTGATATTTTAGGAATCTCTAGTCAGATTGTTGAAACTAAACGAATCGCTCAAGAAATGTCCTTAATCGACGCAACTGTATTAATCTCAGGTGAATCAGGAACTGGCAAAGGAATTATTTGCCCAAAGTATCCACAATGAAAGCCGAAGGAAGAATGGGCCATTCGTTGCCGTCAATTGCGCCGCATTACCGCAAAACTTACTTGAGAGCGAACTATTTGGCTATGTAGAAGGAGCATTTACGGGAGCAACAAAAAAAGGTAAACCTGGTTTATTTGAAATGGCTCATCGAGGTACTAGTTTTTCTTGACGAAATCTCAGAGATGGACAAATATGGTCAAAGTCGGTTACTTCGAGTATTGCAGGAAAAACAAATCATGCGGCTAGGAGATGACAAATATATACCCGTTGATATGAGGATTATTGCTGCTACTAATAAAAACTTGATGGAACTTATTAAAGAAGGACATTTTAGACAAGATCTTTTTTACAGGCTTAAGGTATTGACAATGAATCTACCGCCATTACGAAATAGGCACAGCGATGTAAAATACCTCGCACATCATTTCTTGGAATATTATAAACGCAAACACCTCAAGCAACTGGAAATCACCTCTACTGGATATGACTATCTTGCTGAATATGATTGGCCAGGAAATGTCAGAGAATTAAGGTTTTTCATTGAAAGATTAGTCGTGATCGCCAATGAAAGAGTTATTACCGAGGATGTGATAAGGAAATATTGGGAAGACCGAGAAGATGAATCAGACCCAACTAACACTACATACGACACTTCTTTACTATCAGAAGAAAATAGGATTACCTCCGCATTAGCACAATGTAATTCAAATATAACGCATGCAGCTAAATTACTAGGAATGGACAGAAGTACACTCTATCGGAAACTAAAAAATTATAGAATTGGAATCAAAAAGACTTATTAAAAAAAATAAACCGGTCTTACAAAGAAGAGCGGTTGTTCCTTGGGTGTAGCCCCGGTCAATCCATCGCCTAGTATCCCCCAGCAAGCCTTTACTTTATCTCCCAAATGTCCCATTGACCGCCTGCAACCGTCACCAAGGCTTCGACCATTACCATAAATGTAGATACTAATATTATGAACTATTCAAATATAAATAAAGCCAACATTAAAGTATCAAAAATAGGCTCAGGCACTGAGTTGGAATACAAATTATTATGTTGTCAGTAGCTTCGTAGAAAACCTTACTAGTTAATGGTTCAAACCAAATTCACGGATAGCCAGTATAAGCGGCACAACATCGTATACCCTAGGGATTTGGAGGGATTTGCAGCAGCATGTCGTTAATCCACAATGATAGGTAAAAGTTTGCGTAAGGATTCAATGGACTATCCGGGTAGTTAAATGGTTACCCCTGCAATCGCAGAGCAAAAGTTATTAAAGTGGAGCAATTCTTTTGTATATTTACGACGTTACACGGCCCTAAAAAGGTAAAATGGTGTAGAAATGGGAGCAATTGACTGATGACCTTAATTAGTTCATCCAATTTTCCTAATAACTCTTTATCATTTCGTGATTTGTCTTTAATAAACCATAGAATCTGGTGCTAATTTCCATAATCTTTAGATTTGGGGGGTGAGTAGATAGAGAATAAGCCATTGATTAAATCAATAGCTTAGAGGAACGTATTACGTTGATACAACATACTGAACCTCCTGAATCTCGGGTTGTACTGAACCGTCTGCCGTGCGAGACCTGGTCTATGGGAATTCAATCTTTTCTATTTGGGTTATGAATTCCCAGATAAGGATAGTACAAAGGATAATTTCCCCTCATATTAAAAATACTAAGCTAAACCCCTAAAAATGGATAGACTTCACCCCTCCCAAAGATAGGTAGTTCCCCGCAGTTATTCAATTTGATCACGATCATGCACTTGAGGCTGTGGCAAAAGAATATGGAACAAGAATTGTAATAACATCAGGACTTCCACAGGAACGACAGACTTTAACTTCTTTTTGTTTAATGTTTAGATGCAAGGGCTTGTTTCCAGTCAATTTCATACATTTAAAAAGTTTTGATCTAATATTTCGACTGCAAAGGATTCCATAATGTCTAATCTTAACAAACCGATTCGGTAGAACATGCATAAGAAACCGTCTGGTAAACTCAGAAGCATCAAGTGTCATGACTTTAGACTTATTGTTATCCTTATAATCCCGCCAAGCAAAACTAACCGATTGACCGTCAAATGCCAGAATTCTAGAGTTACTAATCGCGACTCTGTGAGTATAGCGTCCGAGATAACGAACAACATGACCCGGAGATTTAAACGGTTTCTTACAAAAGACAACCCAATTCTTGTTGTACATTGTGTCGACGAGAGAAAGGAAATTGCTTCTTAACGCAAGTTTGGTAGCCTCGTTAAAGAACGCAATTTCCCCCTTGTTATAGGCCTGTTTTAGAAGGTCAAGGAACTTACCTCTGAACTTTTTCGAAATAACTTTAACCGGAATAAAGAACTTCTTACGCGAACGGACGAAACTTAGTCCATCATTGGAAAGTCCCCCTCCAGGGACGATACAATGAACATGAGGATGGAACGAGAGATTTTGTCCCCAAGTATGGAGGACCGTGGTGGCTCCAATCGTCGCACCTAGAAATTTAGGATCTTTAGCAAGCTCCATCAACGTATGTCCCGCTGATTGAATGAGGAGGGAATAAAGAAGTTTCTGATTTTGTAAAACAAGGGTGTTAAGTTCTTGAGGAATCGTAAAAACGGTGTGGAAGTAACCCACCGGTAAAAGTTTGGACATTTGAGCTTCAACCCATTCTTCCTGAGCAGAATGTTGGCATTTCGGACAATTCCTGTTACGGCAGGAATTGAAGGAAACATCCATCGAGCCACATTCTTTGCAAACCTGGGCATGGGAACCCAGTGCTGAGGTTCTACAAAGCCGAATCATATGAAAGGCTTTTGCCTGAGCAGGAGAGAGAGACTTAAGTTTGATATGTTTAAAAATATCTTGAAGTTCAGGCAAACGAACCACAACCATCAAGAGGACTTTTTACCGAGGAAAGATGTTTCGTGGATAGGTTGAGATAGATTGAGGTCGAAGCAATATTGCTATGCCCCATAAGAACCTGAATTGTTCGAAGGTCAGTATTATTTTCCAGAAGATGAGTCCCGAAGGAGTGACGAAGCGTGTGAATTGTTACAGGCTTTGTTATACCGGCCTTTTTTCTAGCAACTAGAAACGCTCTTTGAGGAGTTTTTGTGGACATGGGTTTACCTTCAATAGGACCCGGGAAAAGCAGGTCGGTGGGTCTATAACGTTTCCAGTAGAGCCGGAGCATTTTGAGGTTTTCATGAGATAGAATGGTTAAACGATCTTTGTTGCCCTTACCATGATTAACTCGGATCAACATAGCCACTGAATCGATATCGGAGATGCGTAGATTAAGCGTTTCGCTAATCCGTAGGCCTGAAGAATACGTCGTCAGGAGAATCATTTTGTGCTTTAAATTTCGCACCTGATCAGTGATGGACAAAATCTCGTCTTTAGAAAGAACATGCGGAAGGGATTTAGGTCGTTTGGGACGGATAATAACGTCGTCAGACCAGTTGTAATCAAGAACCTTATTGAAAAAGAGTTTAAACGCGCTGCAAGAGATCGTGATGCTACTGTAGCCAATTCCGGATTTAATACGGTCATGAAGATACTGTCTAAGTTCGTCGGGGGTAATTTGTAGGGCAGACTTGTTAGTGTGCTTTTCAAGAAGCCTTAAATGACCGAGATAATGACTCTGGGTATGTGGAGCATAGCCTCGAAGTTCCATTTCGAAGATCATCTTTTGAAGATGAGAGGGAAGAGCCTGGGAGTTCTGATACATAAAAATCATCCTTTCAAATTTAATAGAATTAAACTAAAAAGATGATATCATGAAACTTAATAAATTAGGGCCTCAAAAAGCCACCGCGCAGCGGTTTAGTACAATGGCCATTATAGGACCCAAGATTACAAGATTTTAGGAGCATAGGGTTTTTTACATATTCTAAAAACAGGTAAAATTTATGAAATTTGTATTTTATTACGATAATAATCAGTAGATGTATTTATCATTAATGAGGTAGGTGTTTTCGTTGAAAATTAATTCTCTTTCTTTTCAGGTATTAACCCCAAACAAAACTAATTATTCAAAAGGCAATTTTGCAATTAAATCTAGTGATACTACTGATACACAAGATTCATCTGAATTATCAAAAATGAAACAGCTTATTTCTAGCAATGCTCCAAAGGCAGCCGATCCACAAACTAACAGTATCAATATTAAAACAGGTGAGATTAAAAACATTGGAAGTGTCGATGGTTCTCCATTAAACATAAGTTTTGATGCTGAAGGTACGTGTTCAACTAGTTTTTTAATACCTATTCCTGGCCCTATAATTCCTGGTACTACTGCTACACCTGAACAACAGTTTGCTGCGAATGCTGCTTCGAGTCATACGAGAGCGCAAATTGATACAGCAAACTCAATGGTTAGTAGGTTTCAACTTCTGAATTCAGTAGCAAATGGTGCTATGTCTGTTAACCAATACAATGCAACAGGCTTGGGAGACAAAACCATGTCAACGTCAGAATTATTAACTTCACTCGGTATTGATTCTTCCAAACCATTTTCATTCAATGGCAATAGCTTCTCTTTAGATAGTCAAGGTGACCTGCATGCTTTACTACCAGCAAGTCAATTAAACGTCACACAATAGGGGTCCCGCCATCGATGGTTCAGGCAAAGCCTTGTGCCATCGGACTCGGTGAATGCCGAGAACCTATTTGGGATTGAGGAGGAAATAAAATGACCGTAGGAAACATAACCCCTAACATTTTTGCTGATAATTACTTTCACGGTTCGAATGCGATTAAGCTAACGCCTGAAAATAAGCCAAATAACAACCCACCATTTGATGTAAGTAACATTGATACAGTTGAAATAAGTAAAGAAGCCATAGAGAAATTTGCCGCTTCTCATAATAATATTAATGTAATGACGCCTATTTCAATACCGAATTCTTATGGACAATTTGATGAAGACAGGGGTAATTTCAGTACTTCAGCACCAGCTAATTTTCTCCATTCGACCTTTGATGTATCTCAATATGATTTTGTTCAAAAAGGTATCATCAATCAAGATTATGTGAACCAATTCAATACGATATTAAAGGATTCAAATGGCAATTTGAAAAGCGGAGATAATGTACTTCTAGCCGCATTAAATAAATATGCCGAATTAAAAAACAGTATTTCAGCTAGTAATTCACCGGACGCTGAAACTCAAATTGAACAGCTGGAAAATTCCCTCAATTGGTCGGTTGGAACTTCGCTTAATAAATTTGCGTATGATATGACCCAGAGCAATACTTCATTTGTAAAGAGTCCCGATTATTCAGCGGAAAATAAATTGTTATGGATAATGTACAGCGATGGAACAAAGGCAAAAAATATTTTCTCCGTTGATAATTCATCTTACATAACTGCTACGAATATAGTTTTA
>PKWS01000391.1:3434-3628 GCA_003132105.1 Desulfosporosinus sp. | reverse complement strand
GAGCTCATCATTAATGTCGCGACAAGGGATACGATCATCACGATAAATACACGGGGTAACGCCGTCAAGAAACCAAGTAAAAAGGCGCTGCCGGATTTAGCCCAGTCCTGGAGCGTTCTTGCTAGGCTTTCCGTCGTGGCAAACATAGTGCTCTGGATTTGAGGATTTAATTTTATGAATTTTTCAACGGAATC
>PKWS01000391.1:2502-3383 GCA_003132105.1 Desulfosporosinus sp. | reverse complement strand
GCAAGAAGAAGCGCGATAACAAATGGCAAAAAGGCGCTTAACGTTTTGGAAATGACTTCCCCGAAAACAGGCAAAAAGTCTTGGAAGAAATATGTGAAGGCTTTCAATATGACGAGTCCAGTTGTTACCAACGCAAGCCTGTTTACATTTGTCCATAGGGGTTGTTTCTGGATGCTCAATGCTTTCACCTCACGAAAGTAATTTTACCCCATAATACACTAAGGGGAGTGCAAAAATGAGACTATCGAACCGGTCCAAGATTCCGCCATGCCCTGGAATAAGCCTTCCGGAATCCTTAACTCCTGCGCTGCGCTTCAAGGCAGACTCGAACAAATCACCGATTTGTGCGCTGATTCCGATAATAACACCCAAGATGATGTACATAATCCAAGGTGCTCCGCCCACAATGCGCCAGAACACTAAGGCCAATGCAATGCTAGACAATAATCCCCCAAGCGAACCTTCCACAGTTTTCTTCGGACTAACCTGGGGGGCTAAAAGATGTCTTCCGAATTGTCTCCCTATAAGGTATGCACCTATATCCGTAGACCAGACCAAAGAAATTGTAAGAAAAGTCCATTCCATTCCCCTCGGGAGCTGACGAAGCAAATAAAGATGGGATAATAAGACCACTGCATAAAGGACCGCTAGTAAATTAAAACTAGTATCTGACAGAGACGTCCTCGGATAAGTCAAGGCAAGTCGCCCAAGTCCGATTAGCAGCCAGAAGATAAGAACCGTCAACATCCATTCTGCCCTGCCGGTCAACAGACTAATCAGCCAAACAACCGTAACGAGCGTCGTTAGTTTAGACCAAGCTCGGATACCCATCTTCTCACCAATTTGCATAAATTCCCGCAACGCCAATAACGTTAACGCTA
>PKWS01000391.1:0-2485 GCA_003132105.1 Desulfosporosinus sp. | reverse complement strand
TGATACGCTTTGATCGCTTCAAGTAGAGCCTTTTGACCAAAATCCGGCCAAAGCTCTTCTACTACAACAATTTCTGTATAGGCCAACTGCCAGAGTAGGAAGTTACTTAACCTCATCTCCCCTGAGGTTCGAATCAGCAAATCTGGATCAGGTAGCCCTCGGGTGTAGAGTGTTTCACTAAACCGTTGCTCATCAATCTCTTCTATTCGCTGCTTTCCGCTTAAGACCTCTTTGCTCAAATTCTTTACAGCATCGATAATTTCAGATCGCCCGCCATAATTGAGAGCAAGATTAAGCGTGAGACCCGTATTATCACGAGTACTCTCCATCGCGTGTGCTAATTCGCGTTGTGCTTCCAGCGGGAGGTCATCAATTTTCCCCATGGTACGAATGATTACATTGTTCTGATGCAGCTCAAGGAGTTCCTTTCTCAGGTACTCCGTGAGCAGTGTCATCAAGACCCCCACTTCATCTTTGGGCCTTCTCCAATTTTCTGTAGAAAACGCATAAACAGTCAAAACCTGAATTTCTAGTTTAGAACACGTCTTAACGATCTTTCGTAAGGCCTCAACACCTGCCCGATGCCCCATTGAACGAGGAAGCGCTCGTTTCTTAGCCCATCGCCCGTTTCCATCCATGATAATGGCAATATGATGAGGGAGGCGGTCCATAGCAACCTGGTCTTTCGGTTCCGCTTTATTTTGTTTCCAAGGTTTGAACCACATCATTCCACCCCCCATATTCGATGCACGATGCACGATGCGCGAAGTTCGAAAAAGACCCCCTTTTGACTATTAGGGGGTCTATGACTGCCTTGGCGAAAACTTTTCATACGCTATGATAACCTCCACACGATCGTCGAATTCTCTAACGCGGACAACACGGCAATTTCCCCATGCTTCCATTTTACCATGAGGGCGGGATATTTGAAAAGCGTAATGTTTACCCATGCGTTCAAGTTCAAGTTTTACCTCGTTCCAATTTCGGCCGAGTAAGCCTTGCATCATACTTCCGTGATTTCACTTTCCTTAGTTTCCATTACATATTCAATTTCTTTAATGATCTTGTCTGTCATCTTCTGAACATCTTCTTGGGCCCTCTTGATCTCGTCTTCGGAGGCCTCGTGATCTTTCTCCAGTTTTTTAAGCTTATCGTTGACATCTCGGCGCACGTTACGGATCGCAACACGCGCTTCTTCGGCCTCTTTCTTAACTTTTTTAACCAATTCCAATCGCCGCTCAGCCGTAAGTTGGGGAATGTTCAAGCGAATCACAACTCCATCACTGGACGGATTCAGCCCTAGATCTGATTTCATGATTGCCTTTTCAATAGCAGAAAGAACGGTTCTGTCCCAAGCCGAAATAACGAGCATTCTTGGTTCAGGGGCAGAGATATTAGCAAGCTGGCTAATAGGAGTAGGCGCGCCATAGTATTCAACCATAACCTTGTCTAGAACACTCGGATTTGCACGGCCTGCCCGAATTGTGGCATACTCTCTACGTAATACGTCAACCCCTTTATGCATCCGCTCTTCTGCGTCTCTAATCACCTCGGAGATCATTAACTATCCCTCCCAACATAAGTTCCAATGGTTTCGCCCATAATCACCCTTCGAATATTACCTGGTGTCGTAAGGTCAAAAACTATGACAGGAATATTATTGTCCATACAAAGTGAGGTGGCAGTGGAATCCATCACCCCTAGTCCTTTGCTTAGGACATCGAGATAACTTAAACGGTCAAATTTCTTTGCTTGGGGATTCTTAAGCGGATCAGAATCGTAAACCCCATCCACCCGTTTAGCCATCAAAATGACATCAGCCTCGATCTCAGCGGCCCTTAAAGCAGCCGTTGTATCCGTCGAGAAGTATGGATTACCTGTTCCAGCTGCAAAAATCACAATGCGTCCTTTTTCCATATGTCGAATCGCTCGACGCCGAATATAAGGCTCAGCAACCTGTCGCATTTCGATAGCCGATAAGACACGGGTATCTGACCCGGCCTTTTCCAAGGCATCCTGCAAAGCCAGGGCATTTATCACCGTTGCCAACATGCCCATATAATCAGCCGTCGCACGGTCCATCCCTTGGGCACTTCCCGCAATGCCACGCCATAAGTTTCCGCCACCAACGACCAGGCAAACTTCAACCCCCATACCTCTGATTTCTGCCACCTGAGCTGCAACGGAAACCAGCATATCATGTTGAAGACCAAAGCCTTGATTGCCTGCAAGCGCTTCCCCACTAATCTTAAGGACCACTCTACTATATTGCGGTTTTTCCATGGATAAACCTCCATTAATCTAATTAGGCATATGAAAGAAAATAACAAGTCAAAGATGCCAAGGATATTTTGCGTCAGACAAGGAGGTATGTTTACCTCATAGTGGGCTATTAGGTGAACATGCCGACGCAGTATGACACAAAATAGACTGTCATACTGGCTGGTTATTTTCTAGAATGTGCCTTATCTAAGAAACGAGAAGG
>PKWS01000197.1 GCA_003132105.1 Desulfosporosinus sp. | reverse complement strand
CTCGGTGGCTGGCCAGCCTTCCAGGGCGGTTGAGTGGACCTTATTGCAGGGATACCCTCCGATACACCATCCTATCGCGCCCCTTCAGAGGGGAGTCTCCGCGATCTTGTGATTCTCACTTTTACGNNTTAGTTGCACCACTGCATCAGCCCTAGAGGACAATTCCTGTGTGATTTCAATAGTTTTTATAATGTTGAAATATGCCATTTGTAACGAATCTATAAAAGATGTCTCGACCAGGACAACGGCTTCTTTATTTGCCATTGAAGACCTCCTTTTACACAAGGGGAGTCAAAGCTCTTTTTATTTTACTACCTTTTAGGACCAAAGGGCAAACGGCATGAAATCGTGGCAACCTTAGCGACTTTCCCTTAACGCGCTCTATTTTCCGTTTTCTGAGACGANNTGCGTTATTTTCCGTTTTCTGAGACGACCCCTAAAATGCTCCTCTTTTCTTTGCCCAGCCGGTCTTGTACAGACTCAGGATGATTGCCAGGTCCTTTATTAGTCTTACGCTGGGTGTGCTCTCTGACTGTGCGTAATAAAAATAAAATTGCGCGGATGATGAAAGAGGTGCTCGTAATGAACAGATTGGGTTTTGGTTTCAGGGTTTTACTTATTGGAGCGTTTTTAATGGCCTGTTGAGTGGCTATTGCTAAGGCGATCACTAGTTTTGAAGATGCGGCGGACGAATTAGGCCGCTGGTTATACGCGGGTGGGTTAGTTGTCGCAGCGCACGAAACTGGACACACAGCAGCTTGGGCAGCTACCTCAGACGACATTTATTACTCATTTGACGTTCAAAGTAATTAGGTGTACGTTTGGCTAACTTTAATTTTAATGGGATAATAGAATGGGAGAGTGTGCGGGCTAATAGTGGTTACTGGGGCGTTTTGTCGGTTTTGACAACGAGATCAGGCTCGGGCGTACTTAACGCCTTCTAGCTGGAAGACCGCTATTGTCAGCACCAAGACTGGCACTCAGCAGTCCATCAATTCCATCTTCGATCGCCTGCATTCACGGTTTAATCCTGATCTCCCTCCAGGGCAACCACTATAATTGCACATGAAGCCAGCTTCCAACTGCCGGTAACCCGGGTTGAAAGAGTTGTAAATGAATGTCTTCCAGACCCATGCTGATATTATCGGCGACTACGCTTCCTACATCCGGAGCTTCATTTCCATTGCCGACCCTGAAATCCGCGACAAGGTCGAATCAGCCTTAAGCGAGGGAAAACTCTGGCCGGCGCCGCTTCTTTAGTTTAACCGCTCCTTTGAAAGGCTCGGCAGCCTGGACTCCCTCGTTTGCGCGGGCACGCTGCACACGGGCATCCGCGAGATCTTTGAAGGATATAACTCGATGTTCAAGGTTTTTTGCCTTTGTAAATATCGTACATCGCTTATAATGGCGCTCTGCAAGAATCACTTGTAGGCGATCACATATGGAGGCTACCGATTTCAGAGTGGCACAAATTTCGCTAGACTTTTGCAATCCTTTCATGCAGTGTATCTTGGGAGAGGATTGCCATGTTTGCCGATGCTATGCCATTTATCACCCGTTATGTATCCGAACTAGCAGATGAACTGTGCCGACGGCATCCCGAATACCACCTGAGTGGTATCCAGCAGAAATGGTTAAGCTTCTGCCTAACCGGGATGCTCCTGACAGGAACCTTATGCTGGGCATCCTTTGAACGAATGGGGCTGGCCGGCTATCGCATTGGCGCGCTATCCTGGATGTTTCGCAAAGCCAAACTGCCATGGTCACATTTGCTTCAAGCTAGTTTCTCGGTCTTGATGCGCATATTACAAATTAAGAGTGGCGTGCTTGTCCTTGATGACAGTGATCATAGCCGCGCAAAGACGACCTCGCGTATTTACGGCGCCCACAAGATTTTCGATAAAAAAACGGGTGGTTATTACAATGGTCAGTGTCTGATGTTCCTCGTGCTTGTCACGAAGACTGTCACGTTACCTATCGGTATGCGTTTCTACCGTCCTGATCCCAAGGTTCGCACTTGGGAGAAAGAAGATAAACGCCTTGCCAAGGCGGGTGTAAAGGCATCGCAACGGCCAATAGCACCGAAACCCGATCCGGAGTATCCGAGTAAAAATGAGCTTGCCCTGGCGCTCATCGACGATTTTCACAGCAACCACCCCGAAGTTACCATTACCGCTGTGCTTGCCGACGCCGCCTTTGGCACTCGCGAATTCATGGAGGCCGCCAGTTCAAAGGCAAAATGCACGCAGGTTATCAGCCAGTTGCGCGAAAACCAGAAAGTAATGTACAAAAATAAGTGGATCTCAGTGAAGGACTACTTTTCAAAGCATGAAGGAGTCTCCCAAACGGTTTCAGTGCGCGGTGGCAAAATCACTGAAATGACCGTAGGCAGCGCCCGCTTGATGGTCAAAGCGCATGGAACAAAACGTTTCATAATTGCTGTAAAGAACGAAGGTGAAGATGAATACCGCTATTTAGTGGCCACCGATATGACCTGGCGTACACTGGATATTCTCCAGTGCTATACGCTAAGATGGCTAGTTGAAGTTTTCTTCGAAGACTGGAAGCTCTACGAAGGATGGCCGGGCATGGCCAAGCAGCCTGACGAAGAGGGATCTCTCAGAGGAGTGATCCTGAGTCTACTTCTTGACCATGCCCTTATAATCCACCCAGAGCAACGAGCCTGCCTAGAAAATAGAATTCCCGCACGGACAGTGGGGAGTTTGAAACGAGCCGCCCATGGTGAAGCACTGATAGCAATAATTCGTAGAATACTCTTGAAAACTGACCCCTTACGTATGCTTGAAGAACTCGCAGAAAAGATCAAGGCACTTTTCACATTAGCGCCATCCAGGAAACATATGAGTGGTCGAGATCTCGGTCGTCAGGAAGCGACACCTTCGTTGGCTCGCCGTGCCACTTAATTTTAAAAGTGACAGCAAAAGCAAGAAATAAAAACTTGAAGATCGAGT
>PKWS01000037.1 GCA_003132105.1 Desulfosporosinus sp. | reverse complement strand
CCCCCTTATTAAATAATTAGTCTATTTTGCCCAGGATTTTCGATTTCAGCATGATCATGTCAACTCAAAAGGGAGAGCTCGTTCTGGTAAGCTCTCCCTTTTGATTATATAGAATGGATAACTTCTTGTAAGTTGTTGGCTATTTCCTCAAGGAAATATTCTCATCTGCGATTCTATTATATCAAATAGTAAGTCCTTAAACTGGTAGGTTTTGTCTCTCACTCTGGAAGCCGGCTATACCCAAAGCCAGATAAGGGAATTGTGGCCCCATATCCTTTAATTTTAACTATTATTTTCAAATAGTCCCAGCGATGGACAGATCTATATGATTTTTTTCTTTCATAACAGAACCCCTTTAATTTGGTCTACACTACTTATTATTTCCGTGTCTACTTAAGGGGGGTATAGTTCAGCATCGGCTTATTATACTTCTTGAAAAATCGGGATAATCCAGTATTGGCATAATAAACCAAATATAGGGCAACATACATAATGATTCCTCTTACTTCTTATAAGCAAAATGTTCGACCGTATTTATGGTAGATACAAGAGTATTGTCATCGGGTTAGCTGGTGTTTATCAAATGGATTACATATACGGCGTACAGGCTAAACGAAAGCGATCAAAACATAAATAAGCAAAACTAACTTGGGACGGTAGGGCCTCTTTTTTAATGGGATATGTTTAAAATAAATGGTAAGAATAGCATAGAGGTAGGTGATAACAATGGATGAGAACATAGACGAGGATAATATGGACGAAGAAAATAAAAAGTATCGGATCATTAAATACCATCAACATGGTATTTTGGGGAAAGTGTTTGATCCTCAAATATCCATCTTTTTTAGAAGGCCCAGAAAAAGAGTCTAACGAATAGGTTTACACTTATAGAAGTTCTTGATTTATCCAAGGAAGGATATAAATTGCTCTGCAATATTGGCGAGGATTTATTCTTAGAACTAAAATTGAAATTGAGGAAATCGAAGAGTATTGGGATGATGTAGATTAATAAAATTCATCTATTCAAGGCCCACGCAATACCCTACAAGGCGTTGGAATAAAGAGATTGACGAAAAGCCCCAGGATTTAAACTGAGGCCTATACTAATTACAGGTTAAATTTTTATTTTTTCCGTGGCGAAATGGCCCAAGTATGCAAACTCTATACTTATTGTTGTCAGCAGAGGAAACACGAATGCACAGCCTTAAACCATACATCTTTAGACAAGAGGAGGATACTTATAGTATTCGGGACTCTCTTATTCTGGTTTGTGGATATGGTTAGTTCGTAAGCGTCAAATAACGCCCCCACCTAGAATTAGGTGAGGGCTATGATATCATCGTTTTGATGGTACTCTACACGAATCGGGAATTGACTCTGACCAGGGCAAGAGATCGTCAACCTGAGAGGAGATAAGAAAATTGAGTCGAGTTTTAAATGTGGGATTAGACATTGGTTCAACGACTGTAAAAATAGTGGTTTTAGATAGCTTACAAACCATAATCTACAAAAAGTATTTACGACATTTTTCGAACATAAGAAGTACTGTTGTGTCCGTGCTTGAAGAGGCTAGTCTGGTGCTAAACGGAAGCCTAGTAACCTTAATGGTAACAGGGTCTGGCGGATTCCATGTGTCTCAAAAGTTAGGCGTTCCCTTTGTTCAAGAAGTCATCGCCTGTACTAGTGCGATAAAAACCGTAATTCCTAATACCGATGTGGCGATTGAATTAGGTGGCGAGGACGCTAAGATGACATTCTTTAGTGAACCGCTCGAACAACGAATGAATGGAACCTGTGCGGGCGGTACGGGGGCTTTTATTGAACAAATGGCCTCTTTACTGCAAACAGATGCCATGGGTATCAATGAACTGGCTAAAAATTATCAAAACATCTATCCCATAGCCTCCCGATGTGGCGTATTTGCTAAGACAGATATTCAGCCATTACTCAACGAAGGCATTGCTAAAGAAGACATTGCGGTGTCTATTTTACAAGCGGTTGTCAACCAAACGATTAGCGGTTTGGCACAAGGGTGTACCATTGGTGGTACTGTAGCCCTTTTGGGAGGTCCTTTGTATTTCATGTCTGAGTTGAGAAAACGCTTTGTCGAAACACTTAAGCTAGACGATAAGGATGTTATCTTCCCAGATAATTCACAGTTTTTTGTAGCTCTTGGGGCTGCGCTGGAGTCTCAAGAAGCCACGCCTTGTTCGTTCGAGTGCTTATATGAACGGGTTCCAAGTGTTCTTGATATTAAAAACGCGGATGGCGATAAAATAGAGGCTTTGTTTACGAGTGATGAAGAATATCAGGAATTTAAAGAGCGACATTCGCTAAACAAGGTCAAGCGAGTGCCTCTGGAAAGTTATTCTGGAAATGCCTACCTTGGGATTGATGCTGGGTCAACCACAACAAAGGTTGCCCTTGTTGATGAAGAGGGTGGTTTGCTCTATTCGCATTATGGCAGTAATATGGGAAATCCGCTAGGCTCTACAATTGATGCCTTGCGAAGCCTGTATAAAATGCTCAATAAAGACACGAACATTGTTAACTCTGCCGTTACAGGCTATGGCGAGCACTTAATTAAGGCTGCCTTAAGGGTGGACATTGGAGAAATTGAAACAGTGGCTCATTATACGGCGGCTAATTTTTTCCAACCAGGCGTTGATTTTGTTTTGGATATTGGTGGACAAGACATGAAAAGTTTGGTGATACGTAACGGGGTCATCGAATCAATCACCCTAAATGAGGCGTGTTCTTCAGGATGCGGTTCGTTTATTGAAAACTTTGCCCAGTCTCTTAATTTAGATGTGCGTGAGTTTTCTAAATTAGGGGTAGAATCAAGGCAACCCGTTAATTTGGGAACACGTTGTACCGTCTTTATGAATTCGAGTGTAAAACAGGCTCAAAAAGAGGGGTCTGAAATTGGCGACATTTCGGCGGGAATTGCGATTTCCGTCATTAAGAACGCTCTATATAAGGTCATTCGCATCAGAAATACCGAAGGGCTTGGTAAGAAAATTGTGGTTCAGGGGGGAACATTTCATAATGATGCTGTTCTGCGGGCTTTTGAAAAAATTATTAAACAAACTGTGGTTTGCCCTGATATTGCGGGAATTATGGGAGCTTTTGGCGTTGCGATAATTGCAAAGGAACGCTATGAGTTAAACTATCAAACAAAGCTTATGCAAGAGAGCGATTTAGCTGATTTTAAAACCGAAACTTCGACAAGGCGTTGTGGCTTATGCGGGAACAATTGTCTCGTTAGTGTAAAGAGCTTTTCAAGCGGGTATGACTATATTTCAGGAAACCGTTGTGAACGGGGCGAAGGTAAAGTAGTAGACGTTAAAAACGCTCCCAATGTTTACGCCTATAAGTACAAACGAGTCTTTAACTATAAGCCCTTAACCATTGATAAGGCATCAAGAGGGGTCATCGGAATTCCTCGGGTCTTAAACATTTATGAGGACTATCCGTTTTGGTTTACCTTCTTTACAGAACTGGGTTATCGGGTCGTACTTTCTGACCGCTCGTCAAAACAGCTTTACGAACTAGGTATGAATACCATTGCTTCGGAGTCGATTTGTTATCCTGCCAAAATGGTTCACGGACACATTGTCAACCTCTTAAAAAAAGAGGTTAAAACGATATTTTATCCGTGTATCCCATATGCACAGCAGGAAGATGCCGCAGCAGATGACCATTACAACTGTCCGATTGTGGCATCTTATCCCGAAGCGATTAATGCCAATGTGGATAGTGTTAGAGCATCCGATGTTACGTTTTATCACCCGTTCCTACCGCTTGATATGCCGAGCAGAATGGCAAAGCGGTTGTTTGAAGAGTTAAAGCCTGAGGGAATCCCGAAATACGAGATATCAAAGGCTTTGGACAAGGCATATGCTCAACAAACTAAGTTTAAGGACGATATAAAAGCAAAGGGCGAAGAAACCCTAGCCTACATTCGTGAAAAAGGGATAAAGGGTATTGTCCTTGTTGGTAAGCCCTACCACATTGACCCTGAAATCAATCATGGGGTGCCTGAAATGATTGGTTCTTATGGATTTGCAGTTTTGTCCGAAGACTCTATTCAGCATCTAAGTATCGTTGAAGACCCCTTGCGTGTTGTTAATCAGTGGGTTTATCAGTCAAGAGCCTATAGTGCAGCGAGTTATGTTGCAAAATGTAAGGACTTAGAAATCATTCAATTGAATTCCTTTGGATGCGGACTTGATGCAGTAACGACCGACCAAGTGAAGGAGATTCTTGATGCTTACGGGAAAATATACACCGTCTTGAAAATTGACGAAATTAGTAATTTGGGGGCTGCGAGAATACGAATTCGTTCCTTGATTGCAGCCATCAACGAGCGTAGCAAGCGAGATTTCGAACCAAGGAAACTTCAAGATGCTGAGCCTAAAGCAATGTTCACAAAGGAAATGAAGAAAACGCATACGATTTTGGCCCCTCAAATGTCGCCCATTCATTTTCAATTTCTCAAGAGCTGTTTTGATGAAGCAGGGTATACGGTTGAGTTTTTACCATCGGTGGATAAACAGGCGATTGATGAAGGCTTAATGTATGTTCACAACGATGCTTGTTATCCTGCCATCATTGTGGTGGGACAACTCATGAAAGCGTTAGGGTCAGGTAACTATGATTTAAACAACACCTCGGTCATTATTACGCAAACAGGCGGGGGATGCCGAGAAACTAACTACATTGCCTTTATCAGAAAGGCACTCAAAGACGCTAATATGGGGCATGTTCCTGTTATTGGCTTAAATACGAGGGATTCATCCAGCGAGAAAAATTCGGGCTTTAAATTCACGCTTCCTATGTTTGACAAGGCGATGCGGGGACTTATTTACGGAGACCTTTTGATGCGAGTTCTTTACCGAGTGAGACCGTATGAAAAATGTATAGGGTCTGCGAACCGTCTATACGATATTTGGGTTAGACGATGTCAAGAAACCTTGAAAACAGGCGGCAAAAACGAACATATCTACAATATTCGCCAAATCGTCAAGGACTTTGACAATCTGGAGTTGTGTAAGGGTTTGGTTAAATCGAAGGTCGGAGTGGTTGGCGAAATTCTTGTTAAGTTTCACCCGACTGCCAACAATAATATTGTGGAAATGTTGGAGGCTGAAGGGGTTGAGGTTGTTGTCCCTGACTTAACCGACTTTTTACTGTACAGTGCCTTTGATAGCGGAACTAAGTATCAGAAATTATCGGGTAGTTTTTGGGAAATGCTGACGGGCAAGTTTTCAATCAAAAAGATAGAGTCTTACCGAAAAGAAATGAAGAAAACACTAACGGACAGCAAGCGGTTTGTATCCCCGAAAACGATTGAAGAGATAGCAAAACACGCTGAGAAGCATCTATCGCTTGCCAACCAATCAGGCGAAGGTTGGTTTCTGACAGGCGAGATGGTGGAGTTAATTCAGGAAGGGGTATACAATATTGTGTGTTTGCAGCCCTTTGCTTGTATGCCAAATCACATTACAGGAAAAGGGATGTTTCGAGAGATTAAACGAAGCCATCCCATGGCAAACATTGCGTTCATTGATTACGATTCTGGAGCGAGCGAAGTTAATCAACTAAACAGGATTAAGTTGATGCTGTCTATGGCTGTTAAAAATACTGAAACTAAGTTAGTGGATAGATGCTCTGGAATATTTTAATTTAAAGAAAATTTTTATTATTGAATATGTAGGAAGGTCTGATTCTGATGTTAGAGGAGCATTAAAAAAGTTTCTGTCGTCGTCTAAATATAAAAAGTTTAATTCAGCTATGGACAATAAAGAATTTAAGAAATCAAAGCGAGAAAAACACAAAACACCATCGGGATATTGGCAGCACTTTAGCCTCTACCAAAGTCAAACCATTGATATCACTGATATTATTAAATAGTATGTAGAAATAACTCGTAACTTTTTGGAAAATAAGGTATGAATAACCTCTATTTAAATTAATAACGTATTACTCAAATCACTCATTCAAGTTGGGGGAGGGATTTCCGGACCATTGGCTTCATTAGTGGATGTTTGGATACGTTATCTACAATGTGCTAAGTTCGCTAAACCAACGTTAGACAACACACCATGCGAGGGGCCGGACCCTACGTCGCACAGTATACTTCTTAACTTTAGTTTAGATTACTGAATATTAATTCCCTAATTTTGAGAAAATAAGAAAGTAAAAATTCAAAGGATGTGAGTTTATGGCGTTACTTGGAAATCCATTTATTGCAAACGTACCTAAGCAGTTGTCCAATGATGAAT
>PKWS01000100.1:3628-10365 GCA_003132105.1 Desulfosporosinus sp. | reverse complement strand
GGTACTCTTATCGCCCTTTTTGAGATAAAGCAAATCCCCCCTGGGTCGCCGCCAATGTCATCAGGCTAAAACTTTAAAAGGATCATCAAACATTATTTAAACAACTGTCCCGTATACACTATGAAATATCGCAAACACAATCCTCCAATAACTACCAACCCGCAAACCGGTACTACCAAGTTTTTGTGCTTTGTGACACCATAGATTGATAAAATCAATGGGACTATTAATCCTAACCCAACTACTCCAAACCAGAACAGGGTAGCCATACTTCCAGTGAAGAATATAGGTTTGACGGATAGATAAAGAATGGAGATTAAAATTATCTCAAGGATAATTAAGACAATATCAACTTTTTTATAGGCTGTTAGATCACCGCAGTGCAACACTCCAATCAAGGTTGCCGCTAAACCGGTAGAAGCCGCTGACACTAAAAATAGAATCGGCAAGAATGGAATCGCCTCAATACCGAGAAACGGTGTGTGCCAGAAGTTGTTGGTTGTAACCGCGGATAATAAGAAACCAGTGTAAGTCGCAGTCGCCACAGAAAAAAGAACTCCCAAGGCCGCAACCGGTTTACGAAAAGCTTGAATACCCTGGGTTACAGAAGTAGCGGCTACTTCTGTGTTCGCAGAAGTAATCTGAATCTTTTTTTGCTCTGCAGCAGTTAACCATACTAGACAACCATAAACAAAGGACAGGCCTGTGAAACCCGAGACTATAAAGACGCCGATTGACATTACAGATCCCAGGTTCACATTAAGTAGAAGTTTCCAAAAACTTAACGGACGACCCAAGTCAACAACCAATAACCCTAAGCCGATGATTATAGTCACTAGAGCGATGTAGGCCCCCGACTGAATTACCTTTGGATACTGCTTTTTGCTGAAAAGATCCGTCAGTGAGGCAGTTAAGAATGCTCCAGCGGCAATCCCAGCTAGGAATAAATAAATAGCAATCATTCCGCCCCAAGCGACTTCATTGACACTAACACCCCAAGTAACATCCATCTTACTTCACCACCCCTTCATAAATGTAATAAACACTTGGGTGGGTGCCTAACTCTGGTTTACGA
This sequence comes from Desulfosporosinus sp., assembly GCA_003132105.1. Taxonomy (GTDB): domain Bacteria; phylum Bacillota; class Desulfitobacteriia; order Desulfitobacteriales; family Desulfitobacteriaceae; genus Desulfosporosinus. The sequence goes on along the minus strand of PKWS01000100.1, from coordinate 9,290 downwards.
ACCTCTCCTTTGTGTTTTGCCAAGAACAGAGTGGCTTCACTAGCCGGATCATTAAGGTCGCCAAAGATTAAAGCACCGCCGACGCAGGTTGAAACACAAGCCGGTTTTTCCCCTTTAGAAACCTTTAATTCGTAACAGAATGTGCATTTGTCAGCCGCACCTGTTTCCTTATTAAGAAAACGAGCATCATAGGGGCAGGCAGTCATACAATACTTGCACCCCACACACTTATCAACATCAACTAAGACCACTCCGTCTTTATTGTAGTGAGAAGCCTTTGTCGGACAAACACTGACACAGGGCGCCTTTTGACACATTTGACAGGCTTCTTTTGTGAAAAATGCCGAAACATTAGGATAGGCCCCCTTCAGCCCATCTGTGAGAGTTTTCGTTCTATACTGTCCCTCTGGTACATTATTTTGGAACTTACAAGCGACTGTACACGCCTGACAGCCAATACACTTCCCAAGGTTAATGATCATGGAATACTTTTTAGCCAACAAAATCACCCTCTTTCTGTAAATTAAGCTGTCTAACTTCAAGAATAGTGGCAACCTCAGAGTAAACCGGACGATAAGAATTCTTAATCCTCGGTAAAATACTAGTCAGGAAAGGAGTTAAATGCCTTTTTTCAAAATCTTTTAACGCTTCATCTTGTCCATTTCGGGCTAGCAACGCACAGAACTCTAATTCAACCGCTAAATGGTCAGGAAGTTCCACACTTTCTTCTCCCATTGCATACCCACAAGTTGCATAGAATTGTTTAACATCAAAAGCTTCTTTACCTAGAACTAAACCTTCTTCCCCAAAATAAACAGAGGCATAAGGGGAGGCTTCAACTGAACCCGTTTCAAACAGTGGAATATAGTGTTCCCATAAAGCATTTAGCCGCTGTTCCCCCGGTGGAAATTGATGACAGAAGGCACTCAATTTCTGAACCAATTCGTCTATTTCTGGAATTACTTCAGACCAGAGGTCAATAAACTCTTCTAAATGATCGGAAACATCTTGGTTTGGTCTTTGAAAAATTGCTGCAAAAGACAAATATAGTTCTGCAATCATGCTTTTGTCCATAAATTAAGCTTTCCGGACAGTTACGAAAGTCGTAGAGGTAACGGTATTGCCGACTTCCCCAATTTCATTAAGAATTAAGTAATTATCATTAATACCCTTGCCAAAGGCTCTTTTAAGATCAGGTGAAATTCGTCCAAAACCGTGATAACAGAAAACAGTATCCGGCCGAATTCCTTCGGTCATCTTCAATTTGCCCTTTTGCTCATATTTACCAGAGGAAATAACAATGTCATCTCCATCTTTCAAGCCCAGTTTTGTACAGCTTACTGTATTCATCCACAATGAATTTGTCGGCATTAACTCGTTCAGTATTGGGACATTCGCCGTTCCTGCGTTCGTGTGAACTGCTACTTTACCCTGGACAAAACGAAACTTTCCCTCTTCCGGTTGAGGATGACTAACGTATTTGGGCACACCTTGTTTTGTTGCTTCTTCAACCTCTTTCGAGAATATCTCGATCTTTTTGCTTTGGTTCGCCAAAACGTTATCCAAGGATGCTTTGGCATCATTTGCTCGAACATAGAACGCTTTCATCCCTGGAGGAGTCCAAACTCCTTTTTCCTTCATTTGAGCTAAGGTTAGACCAGTAGGGGTGAGTTGTTGAGTTAGATAGTCTTCCATATCCTTGAATTGAAAATATTCGCCAATACCCATCTTTTCCCCGAGTTCTTTATAAATCTGCCAGTATGGTTTTGTATCCGGATAAACAATCGGTACAGCAGGTTGTCTGATAACATATTTAGGCGTTAACCCTGACATATCAAAAATGGGTTCAAAACGTTCTAAATATGTGCATTCAGGTAATACCACATCAGAATAATAGGCGGTGTCCGTCATATAGACATCACAGGTTACCAAAAGGTCAAGTTTTTTGAACGCCTCTATGATCCTTGGGCTTCCCGTGATCGATATATAGGGATTAAAACGATGAACAAGCCACGCTTTGATAGGGTATGGTTTTTCAGTTAAGATGCTCTCAATAATTGATCCGACGGCCCCATCATAAGCAGGAATGATTTGACCCGGCGTGCCTTTAACGCCTGTTCCATCAATTCGCCCCTTGGCAACCTTGGGAAAACTTGGTTGCTTTATACTCCCTAACCCTTTAGCGTAACCAGCTTGATCAGGGAAACTTTTCAAGACACTTGCCGGTTTGTTTAGATAATATCCCCCCGGAACTTCAAAGTTTCCAATCATCATATTAACGATCATAATCGCACGACGCAGTTGATAGTCATTCGTTGTATAAGCCGTGCGCCAGCCAAAGTCTAAGATAGCTTTAGGTTTTGCAGCAGCAAACTCCCTGGTTATCCGAATGATTTTGTCTTTGGAAATTCCAGTTTCTTTCTCTGCCCACTCCGGAGTTTTATCTTTAACCTCTTCGGCCCATTTATCGAAACCCTCCGTATATTGGGAGATAAAGTCTTGATCATAGAGCTTCTCCTGAATCATGATATTGGCCATGGCCATGACAAAGGCCAAATCAGTGGCGCCTTTGATCGGAAGCCATTCTCCTTTTGAGGCAGTAATACTAAAACGCGGATCGAGTACTACAAGTTTAGCCCCATTGCTAAGCGCTTTGGAAACTGCTCTGGTCTGAGCAACGTGAATTCCCTCAAACCAGTTTCGTCCAATGGAGATAAGATACTTGGCATTGCCATAATCAGCGGCAATCGCTTCAGTCCCAAAGGTAGTGTCTAAGGCCACGGAACGAGTCATTGGACAGGTTGCTTCATGTGAAAACACATTAGGGGAACCCAGAGCCTTACCAATCGACCGGAAAAACCAATCATAGGGTCCTTTACGGCTAGCTAAGGCGATCGCTTCCCCGCCGTATTGATCCTTAACCTTATATAATTTATCCGCTATATAGGTGTATGCTTCATCCCAACTGACTTCTTTGAACTTGCCTTCACCCCGTTCACCGGTACGAATCATCGGCTTCTTAATCCGTTGTGGGTCATAAAGAAGTGACGGGCCTGCATTTCCTCTAGCACAGATTACGCCACCGAAAGCCGTATCATTGGGATGACCCTCAATTTTGAAGACCTTCCCGTCTTTAACTTTAACGGCAATGGGGCATTGGTTTCTACACATTTCACATGAAGAAAAAACAGTCGTTGCAATATCCTTACTTGCAGCCTCAGCTTTGAGAGGGTCCAAGTTATTAAAGGTTCCGAGCCCACCCATGACCGCCATGGTACCGCCTGTTCCATATAGTAGACCCTTTAAGAAATTTCTTCGTTTCATAGTTTCCCCTCCATTCAAGTTGAAAACTGTTCTTGTTAGCCCATTTTCATTCCACCGTGGAATATGATCAAGAATGGCCTACCTCTGGAATACACTCAAATATTTTTAACAGCCGCCTACAACTCCAGCGACCTCAGGCTTAGGCGTCGCAGCAGTGTTGCCGCTATTATTATTTTCGCCGCTGCTGTTGCTACCTGCTGCGCTGACTATCCCGTTCCACTGCAGCATGCCCCCGGTTAAGACTTTAACTTTGTTTGGGTCATAGCCTTTCTTTATCAGAACCTGCCACGCTGACTCTGAGCGGGTACCGTTAAGATCGATCAATACAATGTCTTTGTCCTTACTAATCTGGGCAAGGTTGTTCTCCAGAGCACCCAAAGGTCTATTAAGCGCCATCTTGATATGCCCTGCGGCAAATTCTCTGGATTCCCGAATGTCAATTATCTGCCACCCTTTATTATCCTTTATGGCGGCATCCAAATCACTGGTTGATAAGTTGGCAGTAGCCGGTATCATGGCAGCGGGGACGCCTTGGACTGGTTGGGTGGCAGTAGCCTTCGGCGGGTCCTGCTTTGACAGGCTATTGCCGCAGCCGACTAAAAAAGTCATGCCAAAACCTAGTAACAATAGATAAATAAAGGTCAAACCTAGAGACCGTATTGACATTGACTCATCTCTCAAATCTCTCGCCCTCCTCTTAATAATTAGTTCCTACATGTCTATAAACATGTTCTTCAATTATTACAGAAAAACCTCTAATTAATTATAAACTTCACAAGCTTATCTGCAACGAAGCGCTGATTTTGTCTTTGCGAGACCCCCCTTTGTCTAATTCTCAAGGTTATTGTATGTATATATTATTCTTCAAGTGGCATGTTCTCTCCTGCAACTATTTTTTAACGCTCTTAGATTTTAATGTTATAACTGTATTCATCTTTTTTATAGCTATTATATTTGTGATAGAAGGATTTTTCACATATGCAGAGAATGTTTCAAATATATACTATTATAAACTTGGTTTTACTAAAATTTGAAAGGATGATTTACATGCGTAAAAGAAAATTATTTCCCTTCTTATCCCTCTTCCTGATTATCGGCCTTTTTGTTACTGGTTGCGGTCAAGCACAGCCTGTTGCCACTCCTCCGTCAAATACACCAGCAGCAACTTCATCGGAAGACTCATCAAAAGCAATTAAATCGGCTCTTGAAACTTACTTCAATGACATTGGTTCTAAGGTTACAAATTCCTATAAAATCGCTGAGAAAGATTTGAAGGATGAGCTCGATAAAACCCCTGATAAATACGTAATATTGGATATTCGTAAAGCAGATGCTTATGCTCTTGGGCATATCAAGGGAGCTATTAACGTACCCTATGGCGCAGATATCGCCAATAACCTTGATAGCATTCGTGCAATCGCCAAAGACAAAACGTTAATCGTTGCTTGCTATACCGGACAGACCGCTGGGCAAGCAGATTCTCTTCTCAACGTTGCCGGAATCAAGACCCTCTCCTTAAACTCTGGAATGGGTGGCAGTGGTACTGTAGGCTTTGAAACCAGAGGATGGTTGGGCCAAAAGTATCCGACTGTAACAGAAGCGACAGCAATGCCGACGGCTCCCGCGGTTGCTACTAATAGCAAAGCAATTGATGTGGCAGTCCAAAAGTATTTTAATGAAGTCCCGAAAGACTCCTATAAGATTGATCTCCCGGTTATGAAAGATGCCCTAGCTAATCAGCCTGATAAGTACTACCTTGTTGATGTTCGCAAAGCAGTAGATTTCGCCAAAGGCCACATTAAAGGCGCGGTGAATATCCCCTACGGTCCTGATGTCGCGAAAAACCTCGATTCTATCAAGGACAAAAGCACCGGCAAAACTGCCGTTGTCTATTGTTATACCGGACAAACGGCTGCACAAGTAGACTCCTTGCTTAATATCTTTGGCATCACCACAAAGAGTCTGAATTTTGGATTCGGTATGGATGGCTTTAGCAAAGGGTGGAGTGCTGACAAATCTTACGAAGTTGTCAAATAACTATGTTTAACATCAGAAACAGAAGAATTTTATAAGATAAAGAAGAGGTGGCTATAAACTTGCCGTCTCTTCTTTTTTCGAGGTTTTCTCAAGTTATTGCTACATTTCCCTTACAAATGAATCAATTTCTATACGAGGACTATGTTTCCGATTTCGTGGTTTATATAGAATTTGAGCAATTTTTAGCGATTTGTTTGATTAACCTACTCTTCTGTTGTTACAATGAAGATAAAACTCTGAGAGGAGACCCTATCACATTCAATGAATATTCTCAAGCAATTTATGAAGTATTATAGACCCC
>PKWS01000100.1:0-3623 GCA_003132105.1 Desulfosporosinus sp. | reverse complement strand
ATGCTTTAGTTTTTGTCGGCATAGGCTTGTTAGCCATGTACGTCATCAAGTATTTCTGCCAGTATCTTATTATTTCATGGGGTCACATCATGGGCGCTCGAATGGAAACCGATATGAGGAAAGACCTGTTCGATCATTTTCAGAAATTATCCTTTTCGTATGAAGGCTTGGAATAGATTACAACTGCATGAAAATGGTGACGAGGAACAGTGCGACTGTTCCTCGTTTTTCTATTAATTATCATCACGATTCAATTGCGAAAGAATTTAGATTCGATTAACAAGACGGACAATCAGTGCCACAATAATAGTGACTATGGTAATGCTCCATCGCTGTTGTGCCTCTGTGACTATGCACATGAGAACCATCAGCCCGATAAACTGCAGGGCCTGTCATACCGGAATAGTAATGCGCATGCCCACTGTTCCAAGAAGTGATCCCCTTGTAATAGTGAACATGAGAGACACCATAGGCTACCCCCAAACTAGTCGCCCCTGCCATAGTGTGAGTGTGTTGATCATTGACTGATGTTACAAAAGAAAAACCGTGCACATGGTTAAGACCTGTTCTCAAATACACCCGCTCACCTCCCAATATCCATTATTTAGCCATAATTCCTATGAAAGCTTGATATAATATATGGATATTTATGGCAAACAGTGCTGACAGGTGTTTCTTCAGCGCTGAGAAGCAAAAAAAGGGAATCAGTAGGGTGCAGTAGAATTCTACTAATATATATTTGTCGTTATTTTCCAACTACAGGCCACGCAAGATACGAACAAATCCGGTTCGGTCCAGGGTCATATGGCAAGAGAATCCCTGTCTCGTACCGGACAAACTCCCATGCGAACAAAAGGTACGAGTAGTGAGCACCTACTTCCTTAATCAAATAGTCCACAATTTGTTGTCTTTGCTTGTCTGTGGCCTCGTCGCAAGTGTAGATGTCCTCTATTCCTCGGTAGGTATCTATTCCAGCATATCCCGTAGGACGGAAGCCTTGAGCTTCGATTAGTTCTTTTTCATTGACAACAATAGCCACATGTGAGTAAGCGGACTTTACTACATCTTCTATGCCGCGGCTGATCCAGTCTATGCCTTTTACGAGGATTAGATCGGCAGGTCTAATGTCCATGCTTGCACCTCCATTTATTTAGGGGCCTTTATCTATTAGCTTTGTTCAATTTATATCCTCATTGAGCACTTGTTCCCATAATGACTTACCTTACTACATGGTAAAAGCGTCATAAACTTTTTATAGTTTATGACGCTTTTGACATTGTTTATAACCATCCACTTAGTTTTAGTGAATCTTAATCCTAATTATTCTCCATAAATCGAACGCTTGCGTAGCTCTCCGATCATTGCGGGCACCCCAATGCTCATCGGGCACCTTTCTACACATCTGCCGCAACGTAGGCAGGAATAAGCCATCGGAGCAGCTTTTTCCATACCTCCCGCTACAAATGCCGTCCAGATCGCGCCTATCCCGCCCATATAGATATGCCCAAAATGTCCTGCCGTCACTTGAAAAACTGGGCACTCATACATGCATCCGCCACAGCGCAAGCAGTTCAAGGCCTGGCTGAACTTCTCTTGCTTGGCCATCTCACTTCGACCGTTGTCAACAAAAATTACATAGAATTCCTTGGGACCATGTGCACCATAAGTCGTCACTTTTTCAATGTCGCCCGTTTTGCTCGGACCGCTGACAATATTGACATAGCTAGGTATACCATACTGGGCATATCGCCAGGTAACTTCGGCGACTTTCATAGCGTCCTGGAACGTTGGCACTAATTTCTCGATCCCCACAATCACGATATGGACCGGGGGGGCGCCGGTCGCCAGTCGCACATTTCCTTCGTTTTCGATAATAACCATGGCACCTGTGTCAGCTGCCACCACGTTGGCTCCGCTGATCCCGATATCTGCAGTAAAGTACTTCTCGCGCATGAACTCCCTTACTACCTTTACTTCTTCAGCAATGTCAGGCGGAACTTCTTTCCCAAAGAACTTGCTAAAAACCTCCGCCACTTGTTCACGGGGCACATGAATGGACGGTGAAAGAATATGCATGGGGCGTTCCTTCCTCAGTTGTAGGATGAACTCGCCCAAATCCGTCTCCCAGACCTCATTACCGTTGTCCTCGAGATACTCACGCAGATGGAGTTCTTCCCCCAGCATGCTTTTTCCTTTAACNNCGCTCTACGGAAGCCATCGCCTGTTCCAGCAATTCGTCTAGGTTAGCCATAGACTGGGTTTTTATTTCCTGCACTTCCCTCGCTAACTCGGGAGTATGCGGAAAACGCTCCAAAGTTTCGGCAACCGTACTACGGTAAGAGCTTACCGCTCGGGTGAGAGCTGTTCGTATGTTAGTGTCTTCACAGGCTGTATTGAGGGACTTGGCATAATCGACAAAGTCCTTTCTTAAATCGACTGTCATGCTTCAACCCCCCTATATAGGAATTCGATTAAATCTTCGACTATGGCCGAATCGCCTTTGGCTCGGCCGCCCTCCAAGGCTGACAAACAATACGGACAGGAAGTCAGAATATGTTCAGAGCCGCTTTCCTTCAACTCATTCACACGGCGTGCTCCAATAACATGTGATAACTCGGGAAACAGAATTTTAATAGGGCCCCCACAGCAGGTCGTCCATTCCCGATTGCTAGGAGTCTCTTTCACTTCTACTCCGACAGTCTCCAGAATATCTCTCAATTCTTGGTGAATTCCTAACTCTCGGGCCAAGCGGCAAGAATCATGAATTACGACCGCTCCCGCAAATTGGATCCTAGCCAGCTTATCCCGGCGTTGCCAAACCAGATCAACGAATGTAAGAATTTCTAAGTCAAAACCCTCGACCATTTTTGGATAAACGAACTTAAAGACTTCTGCAGCATGNNGCACCACTGTACAATTCTTCATTTCCCGCATAACAGAACTCATACCCTAGCCCTTGGAGCACCTTTGCTGCCTTAAAGCAAACCAAGTTGTACCTTTCCCTATCCTTAGCCAGTACCGAGGCATAGATCTTTTCTGCGCTGATTCCGGCCTTATCCAGCATATTCCGTACGCCCATCATCATGGAAAAAACTTTGCTGCCCTGATCGATATGGGTTATCGTTTTTACCAAAGAGTCAATGTAGGGGAGCAACTGATATTCCCCGCCTGTATAGAAAAGTAATTCCCCCCTGACCGGCAAGTCAAGTCCTTTAGCCCAGGCGGCAACTTCTGACCCTTTTAAGGCCAGCGGATTACCATGCTTAATAATATTGTCGCTGATAATATCCAGCACCGCTGGCAACTTCATTTCCATAACTATTATCAAGTCCTCCCCAGTGAAACCAGAATCACAGGTTGTTCCTCCTGTAGTATAAGTAAAAATCCTAGTGTATGTAAACCCAGATTCCCTATGTATTATGTATTCCTCTAGTTCGATACATATAGGAAACTTACTTCGGGTGGAGTTTTAACTCCATCTGAAGTTTNNGTAATAGGGGATTAAAACTGTGATTCACTATTTACTGTTCCATTGGAAATGGAGTACGAAGCCAGCCTTTAGCAAGTCGTGGGAATTTCGCAGTAAGGTTCTTCATGAAGAAACGGTCTAAGCCAATTTCATA
>PKWS01000341.1:3478-3600 GCA_003132105.1 Desulfosporosinus sp. | reverse complement strand
ATTAGGGGCACATCATCACTGGACAAAGTTTGCTCTAAAACAACAGATCCCCAGTTTTCAACCTTTGCGCGTAGTACCGGGCCGAATTTATCTTGAATATGTGCATGATAGACTTCACTTCC
>PKWS01000341.1:0-3357 GCA_003132105.1 Desulfosporosinus sp. | reverse complement strand
AGGATGACCCCTTCCAAAGTATTCAACGCTAAAATGCCATCTTCTGAGGAGTAAAGAAGGCCATCGTGGGCAGCGATTAGGTTGATTTTTCCTTCATTGGGCTCGTCAAGGACTAGACAGGAACCAGATACTGCTCGGGCGAGGCGTTCCGCCGCTTCATTTTCATGAATCAGGCCGGGCGTTTGATCCCAAACGTAAATATGTTCTTTCCCCATGCTCAGCAGAACAGGAATATCCTCTTCCTGAACGATATGCCCCTTGCGAAACCGGGGACCTTTAACGACACCGGGAATAATTTGCGTCATGTCATGGATAAGAATGGTACCAACAGAATCCTGCACTTTGATTTTTTCCATGGGGATAGCCTCCAATACATCATATAACGTGCCTTCTTGAATGGTACCGTATTCTCAACAAGAGGTCAAGGTGGAACGAACAGAGAGAACTATTACTAGGTTCTGTAGTACTGTAGTGTATTCCCGATACGATCGAAAGAAGAAGGTTATGTTATAATAAAAGATGCATTTATATGACTGTTGGAAGGCTGATTTAAGGGGGCAAGCTAATGGATAAAGAAGTATATCTTGGACTTGAAAAAGTATTTCACCAAAAACTGGAGGCAGCCCTGATTACTGTAACCAGTGTGCTGGGGTCAACTCCCCGTAAGCCGGGTGCGAAGATGTTAGTTTTCGCGGACGGGACAATGGTTGGAACTATTGGCGGCGGATGTGGTGAGGCCGAGGGGAGGCGGGAGGCCTTGAATGTAATAGTTTCGTGCACTTCAAAGATATATCGTTTAAATATGACCGCGGACATGGCCCAGGAGGAGGGAATGGTTTGTGGGGGAGTCATGGAATTATTCATTGACTATTTGGGTTTTCAAAGCTCTATGGAACAAACCAATCTTAATAAAGAATACCTGTCAGCTATCAAAGAGACCACTAATCCTACAATTGTAACCGTGATTGAAGCGCTTGATGAGCATTTAATCGGGAAAAAGTTGTTCATTAAGAATACTCGGGACGTCTTAGGGGACCTTGGCTTAGAGGTACTAAGTAAAATTGCGCACGAAAGTGTCGAAATCGGAAGCAAAAGCTGTCAACCGCAATTAATTAGTTTGGATTCCGAGTTCGAACCATGTGTCTCCTCTGTGACGAAAGCGGCTTACAGGTTATTAATAGAGCCCCCAACGACCGTCGTGCAATTGTTGATTTTAGGTGCAGGACATATAGCGCTCCCCCTCGCAACCATGGCCAAAATACTAGGGTATGAGGTTACGGTAGTAGATGATCGTCCTTCCTTTGCTAACTCTACTCGATTTAACACTGCTGATACAATTATATGCAATGATTTTGAACGAGCCTTAGAGGGGATAACTATCAATCCGCAAACGTTTGTAGTAATTATTACTAGGGGGCATCGTTATGACAAAGTGTGTTTGAGGAAAGTGATTAATCAACCAGCCGCATATATTGGCATGATTGGTAGTCGCAAAAGAGTTAAAGCCTTGATCGCTGAATTGGAGGAGGAGGGAGTTCCGAGCGAATTGTTGCAAAAACTGTATTCTCCAATCGGTCTAAAAATTGGCGCAGAAACTCCTGAAGAAATAGCCGTAAGCATTCTCAGCGAGCTAATCTTAAAGAACAATGGAATACGATAATAAGTGTCCCAAAATCCAACGTTTGTTCTGAACAAAGTGCATCAAATTAGTGCAGTAAAAGAAACAGAAGTTTTTATAAAGGAAACTTACTTCNNGAGTTTTAACTCCATCTGAAGTTTTAGTTGACTTATCCAGGGGCTTAGCGCCACTTATCTCCCTTAAGAAGTGGGAGTGTTAGTGGCGGTTAGCCATCGGCTAAAATCAGAATTTAGTATATAAAATGATTAAATATGAGGAATAGTACCAACGTGAATATGATAGCTAAATATTCTGATTGTGGCATGAATTTTGCAATACATATTAGGTACCAATTGTGGCAATATTGTTAAAGGGCAGAATCATTGACACTTTTGGAAAAAATTGATGGCAAGTGCCAAAAAGAAATGGGAGGAAAAAAATGGCAATTATTCACCAAATTAACGGGTATTTCATCCCAACAGTAAACCTATTAGGAGCCGGAGCAGCTCAAGAAGCAGGTAAACAAGCTGTATTACTAGGTGGGAAAAAAGCTTTAATTGTTACTGATGCCTATCTTGAAAAAATTGGTATGGCTAAGGAAATTGCCGACATTGTAGAAGCAGCCGGCGTCAAAACTTTAATTTATAGTGGTGCAGAACCGAACCCTACCGATAAAAACGTACATGATGGATTTGACATCTATAAAAAAGAAGGCTGTGACATGATTATCACCGTCGGTGGAGGATCTGCACATGACTGTGGTAAAGGAATTGGTCTTGTTGCAGGTAATGGCGGAAAGATTCAGGACTTTGAAGGCGTAGATAAATCATCTAAAGCGATGCCTCCATTCGTTGCCATTAACACCACCGCTGGTACAGCCAGTGAAATGACAAGATTCTGTATTATCACGGACTCTGCACGACATATAAAAATGGCTATCGTTGATTGGCGTTGTACCCCGAATGTCTCTATTAATGATCCCCTGATGATGATGAAGCAACCTCCTAGCTTAACCGCTGCCACAGGAATGGACGCGCTTACGCATGCCGTTGAAGCGTATGTTTCCACGATCGCTACACCATTGACAGATTCGGCTGCCTTAATGGCCTTCAAATTAATCCCTAAATATCTGCGTCGTGCTGTAGCTAATGGCGATGATTTCGAAGCACGTGAGAAAATGGCTTACGCTCAATTCTTAGCTGGGATGGCTTTCAATAATGCCAGCTTAGGATATGTTCATGCGATGGCTCATCAATTAGGCGGATTCTATAATCTTCCTCATGGTGTATGTAATGCAATCCTTCTCCCCCACGTTTCACGCTTTAACCTGATTGGTAATCTCGATCGTTTTGCAGAGATCGCTGAAGCAATGGGAGAAAATATTGCAGGACTTTCTGCTAGAGATGCAGCTGAAGTATGCTTAGATGCGATCAGCCAACTGTCTGCTGATGTCGGAATTCCTAGTGGTCTAACGGCACTGAATGTAAAAGAAGAAGACTTGGCATTGATGGCTGGAAACGCGAAGAAAGACGCTTGTCAATTCACCAATCCTCGCACAGCAACACTTGAACAAGTGATTCAGATCTATAAAGACGCAATGTAATCTAGAGCCAAGAGAAAAGGCGAATAATTACGTTAAAAAAGTTCCGGGGGGGTTCCCCGGAACTTTTTTAACGTAATTATTTTTCGTACCAGTCTGAAAGTATAAGTTTGGGGTGGCATAAGTGCAACTAAGGCGA
>PKWS01000130.1 GCA_003132105.1 Desulfosporosinus sp. | reverse complement strand
GTCGGGCTTTGGGAAGGCTCAATCTTACCCGACGAGGGGACTGCCGCTGTGTTCGGCGTAACCGCTTGACATCCACTCAGATATACACTTGTCAGAAGTGTCAGCATCACAAGGGTTACGCGCCATGTTCTCCAATGTTTTATCAACATTATGTCTGCTCCCACCTTCTTGATGTTCGCTGTCCGTAATTCGTAAAACTCAGATGGAGTTTATAAATCCTCTGAGTAAGTTTCCTTTATAAGTTATATTCCGCCATCTACGATAATTGCTTGTACCTATTTTAAGTTTTGTCTAGAATAACACATCCCTGGTAATATCACTGAGCGTTGCGCATCCCGTCAAGATCATGGCCTGTTTCAATTCATTTGTCATCCTCCGAATTGCTAAGGCAACCCCCTCTGCACCTCCGCCGTAAGCGGCAATGACCAGCGGCCTGCCAATCAGTACCGCATCAGCGCCTAGTGCCAACATTTTCAAGACATCAACCCCTGTTCGAACTCCGCCGTCAACTAGCACTGGAATTCGTCCACCTACAGCTTCAGCGATTTTCTTCAGCACCTCAGCCGTCCCAGGCGTATGATCGAGTACTCGTCCGCCGTGGTTCGATACAACAATAGCTGCAGCGCCCACTTCAATTGCTATTTCAGCCTCGTCCACCGTCATGACTCCTTTAATGATAAATGGTACAGACGTGCTGGAAATGATCGCTTTCATCTCTTCTTTGGTTTTTGGACCAACGGGTTGTCCCTTTAAAGCCATAGTAACTAGGCCAGCTCCGTCTATGTCCATACCGACCGCTAGGACTCCTGCTTTCTCAGCACGGCGCAGATAGTTAAAGACCTCTTCCTTCTCCCGCGGTTTAATGAACGGAATACCCCGACCTTGTGCCTTAGCTATGGCATCCACCCCGGAATTATACATTGCTGGGTCTGCTCCGTCCCCAGTACACCCTAAAGCCCCTGCCGTTAAGCAACCCTGAATTATTGCCCCAGCCCATTCTTCTTCGTTCAAAGCCCCACCCATGTTATAAACATTCCCGGTAATCGGTGCACCAAGAATGGGCGTTGAAAGGTCTTGACCGAAAAGTTTATACGTTGTGTCAGGATTTTTAGCACCATGAAGTGTTCTCATATTTAGGCGAAATGCCGCCAGCGTTACCACATTACTTTTAAAAGATGCAGCCGTCCCTATTCCCCCAATGCCTGGAACTTCTCCGGCACAGGCCTTGCCATTACATTCGGGACAAACCCGACAAAATCCCTTAAGTTTTTCTCGCGCAGTTTGGCGAATTGTTTTCATGGTCATCACAATACCCTCCACTCTTTAACGACACGATGAATCGTGCCCCTACAAATTTCTATCTAGCACATAGTGTTCAATAGCCTCTGCTACCCCATCTTCCTCATTTGAGGCGGTAATAATGTCCGCTCGAGCTTGAATTTCCGGGCGAGCATTACCCATAGCCACACCAAGCCCTGCATAGTTAATCATTTCTAAATCATTTAAGCTGTCCCCGATTGCCATAACTTCTGATTGGTCAATTCCATAGTGCTCAGCCAGAGCTGCCAAAGCGACCCCTTTATTTACCGAGCCGTCCGTTATTTCCAGGAAAAAGGGCTTAGATTTTGTAACGTGCACCTTTTTGCCATAACATTGTCTTAACAAAGGGGCCAATTGATCTAGGTCAGATTCCTCTCCCATGAGGAGAATTTTTTCTACCCCTTCCGGTTCCTGAGAAAGCACTATTGTGAGATTTGCTTCCTCAATACTGACACTTGAAATCCGCGCATATTCACGAGACCAGTCATTGAGTTCTGGCGTAATGACACGGTCTTTAAGATAAACTTGGGCATAAACCCCTCGACCCGCAACATCCTGGACGATTTCTGCGGCCAATGCGCTGGGAATAACGCGCCTAAACAGAATGTCCCCGCTTAAAACCTGTTGGATCATTGCCCCATGGTATGTGATCACCGGGACATCCAACCCTAGTTGCTCTGCATAGGGACGTGTAGAGATTGGCGTACGCCCGGTAGCAATCGTCATTTTAACGCCCTGGGCCTGAGCTTTTCGAATAGCCTTTACAACACGCGGGGAAATCGTCCAATCATCCCTAAGCAATGTGTCATCGAGGTCCATGGCTACTAAACGAATTGTCAAGATCTTTTCCACTCCTCATACGCGATGCGTGAAGTTCGAGGTTCGATGTTAGAATTGTTGTTAGCCTTACGGCTAAACCTATCCTGATCGACCTTCTAGTTCACTCTTTACATAGATTGCAACTTAATTTCTACTTTAATTTTAACCGCAAGAAAAGTACAGTCCTTTTACGCTTCTAGGTGCAAAAAAAACTTCCCTATCCCCCTAAACCTAAATAACGCTTTAAATACTGTCCTGTATACGAGTCTGGGAAAGCAGCAACATCCTCTGGCGTCCCTGTTATCAGCACTTCTCCGCCCCGGTTTCCCCCTTCAGGTCCGAGNNACCAAACGATGGAGCACGTGAAGGAGTTTATCGATATCTGCCGAGTGCAAACCTGTTGTCGGTTCATCGAGAATATAAATGGTTTTACCGGTACTCCGTCGACTCAACTCCGTGGCCAGCTTAATACGCTGTGCTTCTCCCCCGGATAAGGTTGTTGCGGGTTGACCTAAGAGAATATAGCCAAGTCCCACATCCTGCATCGTCTGAAATTTCCGAGCAATTTTCTGAACTACTTGGAAAAACTCCACCGCTTCGTCGACTGTCATTTCTAGGACTTGAGCAATGTTTTTCCCTTTATAGCGCACTTCCAAGGTCTCTCGGTTATACCGTTTACCCTCGCATATTTCACAAGGTACGTACACGTCCGGCAGGAAATGCATTTCAATCTTGATGATCCCGTCTCCATGGCAGGCCTCGCACCGTCCGCCTTTGACATTGAAGCTAAATCGCCCTGGTTTATATCCCCGCATCTTTGCATCCGGGGTTATGGAAAAGAGTTCGCGGATAAAATTGAAAACGCCGGTATACGTCGCTGGGTTTGAACGAGGGGTCCGGCCAATCGGCGACTGGTCAATGTCAATAACCTTGTCTAGATGCTCTAATCCCTCTAAGCGATCGTGCGCGCCTGCACGACGACGTGCACCACTCAATTTGGCTGCTAATCCTTTATAAATAATCTCGTTGACCAAGGTGCTCTTACCAGAACCCGAGACCCCTGTAACACAAGTAAACACGCCCAGAGGAATACGCACATGAAAATTCTTCAGGTTGTTTTCTCTAGCACCAAATACTTCGAGCCACTTACCGTTCGGCTGCCGTCGTTTCTCAGGCACCGCAATCTGTTTGGCACCACACAAATACTGCCCCGTGATCGATTCCTTATTGGCTTTGATTTCCTCAATCGTACCCTCGGCCACCACTCGCCCACCATGTACCCCAGCGCCAGGACCAATATCGATAATATGGTCTGCGGCAATCATCGTATCTTCATCATGCTCAACCACAATCAGAGTATTCCCAAGGTCGCGCAAATGTTTAAGTGTTGAAAGCAGACGAGCATTATCTCGCTGGTGAAGTCCAATACTAGGTTCATCCAGAACATAAAGCACACCCATTAAGCTTGACCCAATCTGAGTCGCCAGTCGGATTCTCTGGGCCTCTCCACCGGAAAGCGAGCCTGCCGCACGACCCAGTGTCAGGTAATCCAATCCAACATTCATCAAAAATCCTAGTCTTTCCCTGATTTCCTTAAGGATCTGGTGAGCAATCGTCTGTTCTTTTGGCGTAAGGGTCAAGGAATTCAGAAAGCTTAAGGCTTCAGTGATCGGCAAACGGGTCAAATCATCGATAGAGATCCCGCCCACCTTCACTGCTAACGCTTCTGGTTTCAGGCGTTTCCCTCGGCACTCTGGGCAAGGGTGTTCACTCATATACCCTTCTATTTCGACACGTACCATATCCGAGGTCGACTCCCGATACCGGCGGCCAAAAAGGGGAACTAGCCCCTCAAAGTTGGTATGATAGGTTTTTAGCTGATCAAAAATGTTTTGATAATCGAAAAAAATAGGTGTTTTTGTGCCATAAAGTAGCCCCTCCCATTGGCTCTCATTGAGATCTTGCAAAGGGGTATCCCTCTTAAACCCCAGGTTTACGGCCACCGCTTCCATCATTTTCGGGTAATAACTCGACGTTGATTTGGCCCAAGGTGCGATCGCCCCCGCCGCCAATGACAGGGAACGGTCAGGGAGGAGAAGATCAATGTCAACGACTAGATTTGCCCCAAGTCCTGTGCACGCTGGGCAAGCTCCATAAGGACTGTTAAAGGAAAAAAGACGCGGGGATATTTCTTCGAGAGCAATCCCACAATCGGGACAAGCGAAATTCTCGCTAAAGAGCAACTCACTCCCGTCGGTGATGTCCACGATGACGTTGCCTTTGCCGAGTTTGAGCGCTGTTTCCAGAGAATCGGCCAAACGTTCAGCACTCTCAGATTTTAGGGAAATTCGGTCGATCACGACTTCAACAGAGTGTTTTTTGTTCTTTTCCAGATTGATTTCTTCACTAAGTTCCCTTGTCTCCCCGTCGACACGAGCTCGAACATACCCTGCCTTACGTGCTTCCTCAAAGACCTTATGATGCTCTCCTTTTTTTCCTTTAACGAGCGGCGCCAATATTTGCAGTTTAGTTCGTTCTGGTAAATTCATCACCTGGTCAACAATTTGTTGGACGGTTTGCTGGGAAATCGTTCGACCACACTTTGGACAATGCGGATGACCGATTCGAGCAAAAAGTAGGCGAAGGTAATCAGAAACCTCCGTCGCTGTGCCCACAGTGGAGCGAGGGTTGCGGTTAGTCGTCTTTTGGTCAATGGAAATTGCGGGGGAAAGCCCCTCGATGGAATCTACATCTGGTTTGTCCATCTGCCCTAAAAATTGCCGTGCATAGGCTGAAAGGGATTCCACATAACGCCGTTGTCCCTCAGCATAAATAGTATCGAATGCTAGGGATGATTTTCCTGATCCGGACAACCCGGTGATTACCACCAGTTTGTCACGCGGGATATCAATGTCGATGTTTTTTAAATTATGAGCACGTGCGCCCCGCACCTTCAAATAGTCTTGGGTCATGATTGGCCTACTTTCATTTCTTGCTTGCTCGCTTAGATCGGTCATACCGTGTACTTTTACTTCCGCGTTGTTGCGAAGTCATTTTGTATTTATTTTCTTCCCCTTTTAACTCAATCATAGCATCTCTAAACTCAGCCGCTCGTTCGAAGTCGAAGTCTCGAGCTGCTAGCCGCATTTCTTGTTCTAAACTCTTGATAAGTGCAGCAAGCTCTTCGGGCGGCAGTTTGGTTCCATAGGCTTTTTTAAGCTCGGCAACTTTGGTTGCCTCTGGGGCATCATGGACAGCCTTATGAATTGTTTGAGGAGTAATACCCATTTTTTCGTTATGAGCCATTTGTATTGCCCTGCGTCGATTCGTCTCATCTAGGGCGAGCTGCATTGACCTTGTTATCTTGTCACCATACAAGATAACCTTGCCTTGGGCATGGCGTGCTGCACGTCCGATGGTTTGAATGAGGGAACGATCTGACCTAAGGAATCCTTCTTTATCCGCGTCGAGAATTGCAACGAGGGAAACTTCCGGTAAATCCAGCCCTTCCCGCAAGAGGTTAATCCCCACCACTACGTCAATCGCTCCTAGGCGAAGCTCCCGAAGAATTTCCACGCGTTCAAGTGTCTTAATATCCGAATGAAGGTACTTCACCTTAATTTCTAGGTTTTTGAAGTAATCTGTGAGATCCTCAGCCATCTTCTTCGTTAACGTCGTAACGAGGACTCGTTCATCCTTAGCGGTCCGCGCTCTAATTTCTCCAAGCAAATCATCAATCTGCCCTTTAGTCTGGCGAACAATGACCTCCGGTTCCAACAACCCTGTGGGGCGAATAATTTGTTCCACGAGCGTCGGACAGTGAGCCAATTCATACGGTCCAGGTGTTGCACTGACATAGACGCTTTGTTTAATCGTTCGTTCAAACTCGGCAAACGTGAGCGGTCGGTTATCTAGGGCAGAAGGGAGGCGAAAACCATAGTTTACCAGAGTGGTTTTGCGTGAACGGTCCCCTTCATACATCCCTCTTACCTGTGGAAGGGAGACGTGGGATTCATCCACAAAAAGGAGGAAATCCTCAGGGAAATAATGGATTAAGGTGTAGGGAGTGTCCCCCGGCTCACGAAACGTCAGGTGGCGGGAATAATTTTCAATTCCGTTGCAGAAGCCCATTTCTCTGAGCATTTCCAGATCATAGCGCGTCCGCTGTTCGAGCCTCTGTACTTCTAAGAGTTTGTCCTCGGATTTTAAGACCTTCACTCGTTCATCCAGTTCTTTTTCAATATTTTCCGCAGCCTCCATGACCTTTTCTTGAGCAGTCACATAGTGAGAATTCGGAAAAATCGAGACATGGTGACGTTCCCCCAAGATCTCACCCGTCAAATAATTAATTTCGTAGATGTGTTCAATTTCGTCTCCGAACATCTCCACTCGAAGTACGTGACCACTTGATGCCGCAGGATAGATCTCAACGACATCCCCGCGCACGCGAAACGTACCCCGGGAGAACGCTATATCATTGCGGTCATATTGGATTGAGATCAGCTTGCGCAAAATATCATTGCGGTCGATAACTTGTCCCTGCCGTAACGAAAGGACAAGCTCACGGTAATCATCTGGTGATCCTAAACCATAAATACAAGAAACGCTTGCCACCACTATCACATCACGCCGCTCAAGCAATGAAGCGGTCGCCGAGTGACGCATTTTCTCAATTTCATCGTTGATAGAAGCATCTTTTTCAATAAACGTATCACTAGAGGGCACGTAAGCCTCGGGTTGGTAATAATCATAGTAACTTACGAAGTACTCCACTGCATTTTCAGGAAAGTACTCTTTGAACTCACTATAAAGCTGTGCAGCTAACGTTTTGTTATGGGCAAGAATCAACGTTGGCCTCTGTACCTTTGTAATAATATTAGCCATTGTAAAAGTTTTTCCTGAGCCTGTGACTCCTAGTAACGTCTGATGCCGCCGACCTTCCTGCAACCCAGCGACCAGAGCATTAATGGCCTCAGGCTGATCCCCCGCCGCTTTATAGGGGGCATGTAACTGGAATTCCATGCTCCGATCTCCTTTTCATGCAAAATGCTGTTATAATATGTTGTATAAGACCGTTTTGAATTAGGTATTTAGTCAGAACTTGATACTTTATAATTCTTCTTAACTTATTTTACATCTAAGCGATCAGTTATACAATCTAAAAGGCTTACTGCATAATTATACCATTCGTTAAAGAACATAAGGGGAAATTCCCTTCAGGCGCTGGCGATCGTTCGAATGCCAACGCCATCTCGACATCTATCCATCCGACACCTTGCCATCCATGGCGGTGTTCTAACCTCGAACATCCTTGTNNCACCTTGACCACCTTGACCACCCTGACCACTTTGACCACTTTGACCACTTTGAACCCCTTGGTCTTTCGTCGCGTCTTTTGGTTGCGCTGCCTGTTGCTTTAACATTTCGGGGGGGACGGTTTTTACTTGTTCATTGGTAGTTTTTTCAGTACCTATAATTTTGCCTTGAGCATCAAGATACTCCCGCGTGGTTTCGGTCTTTATCCGTTCCGTTACTTTTTGGACTCCAACAGGGATAGTACTTGTGTTACCCTGAGCCTGCTGATCTCCTCCGCCGCTTGACCCTTGCTTATCTCCGGCTTGGCTCCCGTCCTTTATCGCGGCTCCTTGATCTTTCCCTTGAGAAGCTTGATCTCCAATCTGATCCTTCTTTGCCTTATCTTCTTTATCCTTTTTATCTTGTGCTGCACTTTGCATGGTCAAGGTATAACTCTTTTGGATCAACGCAATATTGTCTTGCGTTACCGCTTTAACCTGAATAATTTTCGCCGGTATTTCTCCTTG
>PKWS01000353.1 GCA_003132105.1 Desulfosporosinus sp. | reverse complement strand
TTGCCGGCAAAGAGATTCAGTATTCTTTCCCTCGGTGTTAGTGATGACATTATCTACATCTCTCCTTATGTCTAATGTTTAGCGTTTATTATTACCACGCTTAGGTATTGCGTCAAGGATATTCTGAATGCTTGGGAAAGCATCGTTACTATGAGGAAACGCCATTGCGTCTGAAAAACGCTGTTGGAAATCTGGTTCAATGGCGGTCTCCACAAAGAAGACCTCTTTAGCTACTCGATCAGCTTCCACACGTTTTTCCTTGTTCAGAAGGGCAATCTGCGCTCCATCTCCCGCTGCGTTCCCTACTGCTTTAACCTTGTCAAGGTTACAGTTCGGAAACATACCAATGACCATCGCACTCTCGACATCGATAAAGGAACCAAACGCTCCAGCCAAGGTGACGCTGTCGATATTTTCAATGCCCAACTTCTCCATCAGGTATTTCGCTCCTACATAGAGTGCAGACTTAGCCAGTTGGACTGCTCGTACATCACCGATGGTAATGGAAATGTCTTGGCCAATGGATGTTTCATCAGACCAACAAATAACATATTCCATCCTACCGTCTGTTCCTTTACGTACACGCTCGAACTCTTCAAGGCCTTTGTTAAAGCGGCCGCTGGGCCCGATGATGCCAGCTTTGAACAGCTCTGCTATGGCGTCAATGATTCCTGATCCACAGATCCCTTTCACTCCGAGCTTTTTGTCCTCTGGATACCACACTTCGTTCCCGATGACTTTGTAGCGAGGTTCAAGTGTCTCTGGATCGATACGAAGATTTTCTATGGCTCCTGGTGCGGCTCGCATTCCAAACTTGATCTGCGCGCCCTCGAGAGCTGGACCGGTGGCACACGAGGTTGAGAGCATGTTGTTTTTGTTGCCAACATCGATTTCTCCGTTCGTTCCGATGTCTATGATTAGGCGCATCTCGTCTTGGTTGTAGGGTTCTTCTGCAATCAGAACCGCCATATTATCCGCTCCCACAAACCCTGCTTCGATCGGCAACACGTGGATATTGCCGGAGGGATTGATCTCGATTTTCAGATCGCGGGCTTTGATATCCATGGACTGCTTGATGGCGGGGGCAAACGGGGAACGCCCCATGAATTTGGGATCGATGTTCAGGGCTATATGATGCATCACAGTATTGAACACCAGTACAATTTCCTGTACATCAATCGGTAATATTCCTACTTCTTCTGTCATTTTCTGGATCAGTGTGTTGATGCTTTCGATCATCGTGTTGTGCATTTTCTCTAGGCCGTCATCTTCCATCATGGCATAGCTGATCCGGGAGAGAACGTCTTCTCCATAACGCACTTGGGGGTTCATCATCGATTTCTTACTTAAGACTTTGCCCGTGTGCAAGTCGCATAAGTACGCTGCTACGGTGGTTGTTCCAATGTCTATGCCGACGCCGACAATTTTCTCGTTAAATCCACATTCAATGTCGATGATCTCCCGACCCTGCCAGATGGTGACTGTGTTTTTCCATTGGCATTTTCTCAGCGCCGGTGGTAATCTCTTTAATACAAAATAATCAATCGCAAGATTTTCGGAGAGCTGGGGAAATTTAGCACAGAGAGCCTCACGCAGGCGTTCAAAATCTCCTCTGTGATCTTCTAAGGTGGCGGGTTCTAATTCAACATAGTATTTGCGAACGGCAGGGTCTAAGATGAACACTCGCTCTTTTCCTGTCTCCAGCACGATTTGCTGCGCTCCCCGGCTTTCTTCAGGTACGAAGACCAAAATATCGCCATGTACTTCCGCCGCACAGGCAAAGCGGTAATTGTCCGCAATCTCCTTCGGTTTCATGTACTTTTGCTCCTGTAAGGTCAGGAGGCTAAGATGGCTGGCTCGAGACTCTATGCCGAATTTTTCGAAGTAACCTTCCTCAATTTTAACTTTGCATTTACCACAAACTTGTGACGATCCACAAACTGATTCGATATCGACTCCAAGTTCGTGCGATGCTGTAAGGATCGTTTTGCCAGCTTCAACTTTTCCGCGCCGGCCTGATGGTTGGAATATTACGTTGAATTCCAAGGTTTGTCCTCCTCCTATTAAGCCTTGATGATATTATTTTGAACATTATTGAACATTTTCAATAATGTTCATCTAGAAACGTTGCTATGAAATAGTTTTCAGCGAGGCAATCATATTAATGGCGTCTTTCAGAGCATTATTGGCATCGCGGGCATAACCATCAGCTCCCCAACGTGATGCAATATCTCCCGTTACTGGCGCTCCACCGATCATGATTTTACACTTGGGATTCTTTTCCTTGATCTTTTCAATAATTTCTTTCATCCCAACCATGGTCGTGGTCATCATCGCCGAGAGGCACACAAGATCAGAATCCGTTTTCAGTTGTTCCTCGACAAACTTGTCAAGCGGTACGTCCCTTCCAAGGTCATGAACTTCGAAACCGGATGCGTCAAACATCATACGTACGATATTTTTGCCAATATCATGAACATCACCCTGTACTACCCCCATGACGACAACGCCTTTAGAACTACCTTCTTTTTTCATGTGGGGCTTCAAAATGTTGAGTCCTGCATACATAGCGTCAGCACACATTAGCATTTCTGGAACAAAATACTCTTGTTCTTCATACAGACGTCCTACTTCTACCATGCCAACGACCAGTCCGTCAAAAACTGCTGAATGAGGATCCATGTTTTGGGCCAAAGCTTCATTGGCAGCTGCTATGACTGCATCCTCGTCGTAATCGATTACCCCTTGTTTTAGCTGATCCAGAATTTCCTGTGACATTGTTAGACAACTCCTTCATTATTATAGTTTAGAGCAAATTACTCTGTGGAACCTTTAGTGAATAAAATATGCTCTGTGGCTAAATAAAAGCGCAAATTAATAAACTTTTATTTTCGCATAACAGTATTGTAACTTAATAGCGAACTTTTGTATAGAATTTTGTTTGAATAGTCTGAAATAAGTGGTGAATGGTATTATTCTGCTATTGTACTAACTTTATGGAAAAAACAGGACATTGTTCTAATAGTAAGGATGCAGTGTGTGTGTGTTTACACACTGCGTCCTTACTCACCTTAAACTAATAAATCTCCATTTTAGGTTAGAAAATCTTAAAAAACATTATAACATGAGTTTAAAACAATATTTCATGTACCTTTGTTAAGGCTTATAGATTTTTTAGCGAGGCAACCATGTTAATGGCATCTTTTAGCGCATTGTTGGCATCGCGAGCGTAACCGTCAGCGCCCCAACGAGAAGCCATATCACCAGTTACCGGCGCCCCTCCGATCATAATTTTGCACTTGGGATTCTTTTCCTTAATCTTTTCAATAATTTCTTTCATCTCCGCCATGGTCGTGGTCATCATTGCTGAGAGACAAACGAGATCAGAATCCGTTTTCAGTTGCTCCTCAACGAACTTGTCAAGAGGCACGTCCCGTCCAAGGTCATGAACCTCGAAGCCAGAAGCATCAAACATCATACGTACGATGTTTTTTCCGATATCATGAACATCACCCTGTACAACCCCCATGACGACAACGCCTTTAGAGGCACCATCTTTTTTATTCATGTGGGGCTTTAGAATATTCAGACCGGCATACAAAGCTTCAGCGCACATTAACATTTCCGGGACGAAATATTCTTGTTCCTCGTACAGACGGCCTACTTCAACCATGCTAGGTACTAATCCTTCAAAAACTGCTTTATGAGCATCCACTTTTTCGGCTAAGGCTTCATTAGCTGCAGCAATGACTGCATCGTCATCGTATTCAATGACCCCTTGTTTTAACTTCTCAAGGATTTCTTGTTCTTTCGTAGCCATCTCATTGATTCCCCCTTTTAACTTAGTTATTAGTTAATAACGTCCATACATTTTGGGAGCTTTTACCATAGCGATTGTGTTACCTAGAAGTATTGTGGGCGCTCACTTTAATTGACATTAAAGTGAGCGTTTTT
>PKWS01000402.1 GCA_003132105.1 Desulfosporosinus sp. | reverse complement strand
TGTAAAATAATTTACTTTTTGATTTTTCAAAGCAAGTAAAGGTTGATCAGATGAGGGAAGGGGAGTCGCGCGTTGTAAGTTGCGTATCAATTCCAGGATTTTTCCTTCGTTTGTGTAGTATAAAGGATGGAACGGATCATCGGAAGTAATCATTCCGAGCTTATTAATCGCCCGAGGATGAAGTTCGCGATTGGGGACATTGAGTGTACTGAAAGGATCAAGCCAACTTTCTTTATAGGCTGGTGGTCCCCAAACAAAGATGGCTACTACAAACAAAATGCTTAAACTAATAGCAAATTTATGTTTCTTTAATTTTAACAAGCGCATTCGCCAAGAAAAAACAAAACTAGAAAACGAAAGCATCGGCACCCTCCTCAAATCCGCGAGTGAACTCGTTCAGCTAAAGCTGAACACCGGGACTTCATTCAGCTGAAGTATTAAACTCTATTGAAGTATTGCTGAACTTATACACTCGCAAAATGTACGATATTCGAAATTCTAACCTCGAACCTCGAACATCGAGATTAGCCTGCCAGTTGGCGTGATCGATACTGTAAAGTTTTGCGTTTAATCCGTTGGATGGCGTTGTCTAAAGACTTTGGACGTAGTCCAAGACGTTCAGAAACTTCACGTTGTTTAAATCCTTGTATGAAATAATGTTCAAAAACCAGACGCTCAAGATTGGACAAGTCTTTATTTAAACCGTGAATCATGGAACGAGCTTCGTCATTTGCAATAACCATTGTTGCGGGATCCTCGGCGTTTGCTAAAAGGGAAATAAAACTTGTTTCTTCTGATTCCGAAATCACATTATTTAGGGAATAAGCGTCATTTAAGTTGGCGTGCTTTTGGCGAGTATACTTTCGTAGGCTATCAATGAGTTTGCGTTTGATAACCATTCTTAAAAAATGAAGGAAGGGAATGTTTAAGTTTGTGTCATAAGACAATACGGCTCTATAAATTGCAATTCGCCCTTCTTGTATCAGGTCATCATAATCTGCCCTTGGTAAAAAGTATTTGCAAGCGATCATGCGAACTTCAGGTTCATAATGTAGAATAATCATGTTTAATGCCTCTTCATTACCTGAGCACGCTGCTTCTAGCATAGCTATTTCTTTGTCTAGGGCACTAATGTTGGAAGTCATGCACTCAACTCCTTGTCAAAAAATAGAGACAATCAGTCATGTCTATGATTCTATTAAAGATTATGCCTTTTGACAAGGTTTTTTTTGTGGACTATCTTCCATATATTGCTAATGCTCTATGAGTTACGTATAATTTGTCCATTAGAAGGATTTAAGCAAGTTCACAGTTTCAATCGCAGTCATTGCAGCGTCAAAGCCTTTATTTCCAGCTTTTGTTCCAGCACGTTCAATCGCTTGTTCAATGCTATCAGTAGCTAAGACCCCGAAAATTATGGGAACCCCAGTTTGTAAGCCCACTTGGGCAATTCCTTTACTAACTTCATTACTGACCAGATCAAAATGAGGAGTGGCACCGCGAATAACGGCACCAAGGCAAACGACCGCATCATAACGCTTAGAGTTTGCCATTTTTTGAGCCACGAGAGGAATCTCAAAGGCTCCTGGGACCCAAGCTAATTCAATATCGTCTTCAAGCACCCCGTGTCTGTGTAAGGCATCAATTGCACCGCCCACTAATTTGCTCGTGATAAATTCATTAAACCGTGCAGCAATAATTCCAATCTTAAGACCTTGAGCTAATAAATTTCCTTCATAAGTTTTCACAGTCAAACAACCTTTCTTTACTTAAGTTCATATATTCAATTATCCGAATTGATATATTGATCCTTTTAATGAATTCCTGATAATATATGACCCATTTTAACTTTTTTGGTACAAAGATATGCTGAATTTTCTGGTATGGACGGTATCTCTATGGGAACACGTTCCACAACTTTCAAGCCATACCCCTCGAGACCCACAATTTTACGCGGGTTATTGGTCATTAAACGAACTTTAGAAATCCCAAGGTCGGCCAAAATCTGCGCGCCCACACCGTAGTCACGCAAGTCTTCAGGAAATCCCAAGGCTAGGTTTGCTTCGACCGTGTCTTTTCCTTCTTCCTGAAGTTTATACGCCCTTAGTTTATTCAACAAACCAATTCCACGGCCTTCCTGACGCATATAGAGTAATACACCGCGTCCTTCACACTCGATTTCCTCTAATGCCGAAGTGAGTTGGTCTCCACAGTCACAGCGACGAGAATGGAAGACATCCCCCGTCAGACACTCAGAGTGGACCCGGACGAGTACCGGCTCTCCATCATCAACCGTCCCTTTAACCAAGGCTATGTGTTCTTTTTGATCGAGAATACTAAGATAGCCTACTGCCCGAAAGTCGCCAAAACTGGTAGGGAGATGGATACTTTCACCTCTTTCTATAAGTTTCTCCGATTGGCGGCGATAACTAATGAGATCTTCAAGTGTAATGAATTTAAGATTATGCTTTTCAACAAAAAGTTGTAAATCTGGGACTCTAGCCATTGTCCCGTCTTCATTCATAATCTCGCAAATGAGGCCTGCGGGCTGAAGTCCAGCGAGACGCGCTAAATCCACTGAGCCTTCTGTATGCCCTGCACGAACTAAAACTCCGCCTTCTCGAGCTTGAAGTGGAAAGATATGTCCGGGCCGGTGTAAATCGGTCGGTTCACTGTGTGGGTCCGTCAAAATTTTGACGGTTTGCGCACGTTCAAAAGCGGAGATCCCAGTGGAGCTTGTTGCAGAATCAACGCTTACCGTAAAGGCTGTCCCGTGAGGATCTGTATTTTGAGTGACCATTGGTTCGAGTTGTAAGGCATGAATCCGGTCCCTCGTCATTGGGACGCAAATCAGCCCGCGCCCATAAGTTGCCATAAAATTGATCGCTTCTGGGGTCGCCATTTCAGCGGCCATGACCAGATCACCTTCGTTTTCACGATCCTCATCATCCACTATAACAATCATTTTACCTTGGCGTATATCTTCTAAGGCTTCTTCAATCGTGTTAAATTCAAACGACATGGTTTTTCACTCCTTTACTATTAACTCATTGGTTTTAGACGAGTAAGATTAGATAAATCCGTGTTCCGCCAAAAAACCTAGAGAAAGATCTTGTTTATTTTTACTTGCTGCTGTGTTTATCCCCATAAATCGAGCAACATATTTGCCGATAAGGTCTGTTTCTAAGTTGACGCTTGAACGAATCCCCTTTAATCCCAGTGTGGTTTGATCAAACGTATGGGGAATAAGGGAGACTGTAAAATATTCAGATTCCACATCAATCACTGTTAGTGAAATCCCGTCAATAGCAATTGATCCTTTTGGCAACATATAGGAAAGAAGGGTAGGCGGTGCGCTGATTTCATAAACTTGAGCGATTCCCCAAGAGGAGATCCTGCGAATGTTCCCAACACCATCAATGTGCCCACTGACTAAATGTCCACCTAAACGGGTTTGAAGCTGTAACGCTCGCTCTAGGTTGACACGGCTCCCGCTTTTAAGCTCAGCGAGATTTGTTTTTGCTAACGTTTCCGCCATTACATCCACAGTGAATTCACGCTCGCTTTGCTGAATGACAGTCAAGCAAACACCGTTGATGGCGATGCTATCTCCAACCTGGGTTCCATCAAGGACTTTATTTCCCTCGACAGTAAGTTGACCAGACTCTGGCAAGAGGCGAAGGGAACGGACGATGCCCAGTTCTTCTACAATTCCAGTAAACACTTGTATCTCCTTTCTAATGCATCTCTTAAGTTAAAGATACGATTATGTTGTCATACCTCTTTTTGATGTAGATAACCGGTAACATGAAGATCACCCGCATACATATCAATGTGTAGATCTTGTAGGACTATGGCTTCCGCCATACACTCAATACGTAAACCCGAAAGGGGTGAAGGGCCATTTCCCCCAACCAGTTTGGGTGCAATAAAAAACTCGATTTTGTCAACGAGTTGATCTTGAATGAGTGTGCCCGCCAGTACACCGCCGCCTTCCAGCAATACACTAGTCCAACCGCGACGAACAAGATCTCGCAACAGCTTTTCCAGTGGGACATGCCGAAGTGTGTCATATTGCCACACTTCAACCCCTACGAGGTGGCTCAAACGTTCTATCTTCTCGCGAGAGGCAGCTTGGGTTGTAGCAATAACACAAGGGCTGTGAGCAGAGGAGGTAAGTACCTGAGCATTTTCGGCAATACGTAATTTCCCATCGACGATAAGTCTAACAGGGTCATGTCCACTGGGAAGGCGGCAGGTGAGGGCGGGATCATCTAGTATGACAGTTTCACTTCCCGCCAGAATAACATCGTACCGATCGCGTAACTGATGGACATATTGCCGAGAAACCTCCGTACTAACCCAGCGTGAATCTCCAGTCTCAGTGGCAATTTTACCATCTAAGGTCATCGCTGTTTTGTAAACGACAAAGGGTAAGTCTGTCGTTATAACTTTAACAAAGACTTCATTGATGAGTGAGGCAGCATAAAACATTAGGCCCACGTCCACCTGAATTCCGACCTCTCGCAAGCGAGCAATTCCACGACCAGAGACAAGTGGGTTTGGATCTTTCATAGCGACGACAACTCGTTTAATCCCGGCACGGATCAGTGCCTCTGTGCAGGGAGGCGTTCGTCCAAAATGTGAACATGGTTCTAAGGTAACATAAACGGTAGCGTCGCGTGCCTGCTCTCCCGCAGCAGCGAGAGCATGAACTTCAGCATGAGGCGTCCCTGCCTTAAGGTGATACCCTTCTCCGATGATCTGTTCATCCTTGACAATTACACAGCCAACTAGAGGATTAGGACTGGTTCTCCCCATTGCCTTGACTGCCAGATCAAGCGCCCTTTTCATGTACTTTTCATCATTGAAATTGGAAGGACTTGATGCTTGCATAAAAAATACCTTTCTTACTGCGAAGCGCGATGCGCGAGGCGCGAAGCACGATATTTAACCTTCGAGCCTCGAACATCGCGCATCGAGCCTCGATATACCTTACTGAGTGGTTTGATGAGCTATATCGAATAGGAAATAAAAAAACACCCAAGTTTTCTCTAGGTGTTTGGAGCAGAAGGTCACAGCTCAAAAAAAGCGCAAATACGCCTCATTCTACCTGTTCCTCTTCTCATCCAGACTTTACTGTCGGCCCCGGAATGTCACCGGGTCTGCCAAAAGGCTCGCGGGCTTTACCGCCGGTAGGGAATTTCACCCAACCCCAGAGGAATATTACGTTTATTAAATTTATTATAGTTTACTCCAAACTTTTGATTTTAGCAACCTTATAATTTGCCATGTAAGGAGAAGAATTCTTCCCGCAATAAACCCATGAGAATGGCGTCGTGATAGTTTCCTAACACAAAACGTGCTTCACGCTGACGACCTTCAATCTTGAAACCGACTTTTTCATATGCCCTAATAGCTCGAATATTTCCATCCCAAGTATCCAGCGAAATCCTGTGGAAATTCCACTGGGTAAAAAGGAAGCGTGAAAAGGTGATTAAGGCATCTGTTCCATAACCTTTACCCCAATACGTCTTATTTCCAATAACAACAAAGAGAGCGACCGATTGAGCAGGGATATTAACTTCTTTAAAGCCTAAAGTTCCAATCAGTAGTTCGTTTTCATCTAAAATAACATAGCGATATATATCAGGCGATCCGTCAAGAAACTTTAACGCAAGCTGATCTTTGCTTTGTAGCGTATTCAAGGGCCAAGCCCCGCTGGACCATAAATTTACCTCTTGATCATTATACCAGGGATACATTGTATCAATATCATCTTCTTCGATTGGACGTATTGATGTCTTTTGACCTTTTAGCATGATGCAGAACTCCTTAGAAATATAAGTAATCATGTAATGATTACTTATATTATCATTGCTTGTAGAACAAAATCAAATTTGAGCATAACTAAGGCGTTCGCCTTGATGGGGACCTATTCCGGAGGCTCATTGAGAAGGTCAAGGTGCACTTAAAGGAAAGACCACCCCATTGAGTGGCCTTTAAATCTAAATTGAATTCCCATAGATCTTACGGGCGACACTAGGAGTGATCACCCTTCTAATGAACGATCATTTCTCGGGTAATCTTCACCGCGGATAAACCTGTAATATCAATTAAATCGATATTTGCCCTAAGTGGACGGATCATGACTCGGGTGCTCACCACGGATGGACCGGTAAAGTCAATCGAGTTGTTATTTACCCACATTGGAAAAATCATTTCTCGGGTGATCTTTGTGACGGATGAACCGACTTCCATTGCTGGATCATAATATTCTTCCAAGTCTTTATTACTGATATCCAACTCTTTACCTTTATCTAAATCTTTACCTTTACCTTTACCTTTACCCTTACCCTTACCTTTTACCTTATCCGAATCCAGGTGAGCGATCTCATTCTCCGTATCCGTTTCAAGGTTGAATCTCTGTGTCCATGTTTCTAAGACTTCGTGTGCTACACGTTCCCAACTGAAGCGTTCTTCAGCTAAACGCCTACCAGTTTGACCCATGCTACTCCGAAGTTTGGGATCTGTTAGGAGAATTTTAAGTTTTTCGGCAAATTCAATGGGGTCCTCGGGTTGCTCAACAATTAACCCATTTTGATCGATCACAATTTCTGGATTGCCGCCTCGAGCAGTTGTCAGAAAGGGTAAACCAGCAGCCATGGCTTCGTAATGGACACGAGCCAGAGGTTCTTGCCACTGAGAAGGGCACACAAAGATATCTCCAGTCCAAAACCACTGGTGAATAAGATTAGCGGATACATAACCTGTCGTAATCACAGGAAAAGCAGCTCTCTCTGCTAGGGCGCGAACATAGGCCACATAATCAGTAACTGTGTCAACACTGTACCATGTTCCGCCCACAATCACCAATGCAATATTCGAATCCAATGAATGAACCTCATTAAGCGCTTGAAGTAGTAGATCTGTACCCTTTTTTGGGGTTAATCGCCCCACAAATAAAATAACAGTTTTGGATTCAAGATTATATTCTTTCCGTAGTTTCTGACGAATTTGAGCGGCTGTATTTGATTTTTTCCAAGGAATAAAAGTATCTAGGTTTACTCCCGAATAGATCGTGTGAACCTTTGAAGCTGATTGAGGATAGAGATTACAGATAGTATTTCCCACATAATCACTTACGGTAATGATCCGTTCTACTTCTTTTATTGCGGCAAGCGCATCCTTGTAGTGAATTTTATTAGTACCAAACATATCGTTATGCATACTTAAAATTATTCGTGAATGGGGAGCAACTTCACGGATTAATGGAATAAGCCGAGGTCGATTAAATACATGAATAAGATCGAAATAATTATTTTTAAGGAAATTAATGACCTTTTCAGCATAGATTTCTAAGATTTGTTCGCCATCTATTCTTACATACCGAATATCATGTTTATATTCCTCAAGAGGTAATGAAGGGTCTGTAGTTCCTAAGATCGTTAAGTCGTGTTGTTGACTTAACATTCCTGAGATTCCCTCGATGTAGGTTTGAATAGCTCCACCACGCACTGGTGGGACCGGCAACTTTTCCGTACAAATCATCAGCACCTTTAA
>PKWS01000046.1 GCA_003132105.1 Desulfosporosinus sp. | reverse complement strand
AATTTTTACGGCGAGACAAATAACTCAGGCATAGCTACGGTCGGGGTTGCCGGAACTAATGGAACTGGCACAATTACAACGGATACTCTCGAAATGTCAAACGTCGACCTTTCTCAAGAAATGACCAGTATGATCGTGGCCCAGCGGGGCTTCCAAGCTAACTCGCGGGTGATCACAGTATCAGATACACTATTACAAGAACTGATTGACCTAAAACGTAATTAATTGTTGCTAAATAATTAATTCATACTACACAGTAACTTCGAATGAGGATAAACTCATTTCGAGAAGACGGAGGGCTGCCTCATGCGCCTAGTAGGAACTGCTGCCTCGGGGATCCGTGCGCAGCAGGTGGCTATAGATACCATAGGTAATAACCTTGCTAATGTGAATACACCGGGATTTAAAGCGAATCAGATGGATTTCGCTGAGGCTTTGTCGACAGAGGTGCGATCCGGGAATATAAAAACCGGAGGGAATACAGGTTTGGCTACCCTTGGCGTTGGGGCTGGCGTACTGTATAACGCCAGTGGGACGAATTTTCTACAAGGCAATTTGAGCCCTACTGATCGCCCGTTGGATTTAGGGATTAATGGATCAGGGTTCTTTCAGGTCAAGACACCGGATGGAAAGACTGGCTATACCCGTGCGGGGGCTTTTCAAGTGGATGCCTCTGGGCAACTTGCTGATCTGCAAGGAAATGTTGTACAACCGAGTATCTCGATTCCCTCTGGCGCGACAGACTTGTCTGTTACAACGAATGGAGAAATAACTGGGGTTGTCGCTGGAACAAAGACGACATTCGGTCAGATTTCTCTGGCAGGATTTCAAAATCCTGAGGGATTACAAAAGAACGGGAACAACCTCTTCGTGCTCACGGTTAATTCTGGCCCACCACAGGTCGGGCAACCAGGTACCACAATAGGGAATCAGGTTTTAGGGACGATTCGGGGTCAGTCCCTAGAACAATCAAATGTGGATTTGGCTNNCATCGATGACGGATTTGATGCAGGTCCAGCGGGCTTATCAGGTGAATGCCAGGCTGATTTCGGACGGAGATCAGATGTGGGGCATCGCTAATGCCATGAGGAGGTAGAGTAAATGTCCGGTTGGTTAAATGGGCCAGTTTTAAACGTTTTGCAGAAAGGGCTTGAGGCTTCGAGTATGAGGCAACAGGTACTGTCTAATAACGTAGCCAATATAGATACTCCGAACTTTAAACGCTCAGATGTTGATTTCCAAGCGGTGCTGGGAGCTGCGTTAGGGGAAAAGGGTGGAGCTCTATCAATGAAACTGACGTCTCCGAAACACATCCCAGGGCTTGCAGACCAGGTTGGAACGGGGTCGGGGATTGTGACGGATCAAGTGACATCGTTGCGTAATGATGGTAATAACGTGGATGTTGATCGCGAAATGACCAATGTGGCTGAAAATGGCCTTTACTATAATTCCCTTACCCAGGCCATCTCTTCACAATTAAGTTTGCTTAGGATGGTTATTAAGTAATAACAGATTAGGAACCCCTGAATAGTGAACTCGTTCAGCTAAAGCTGAACATCGAGACTTCGGTGACGAAAGCTTCCAGTGGAGGTTTCGCCGAGCCGCGTATCCCAAAAGGAACACTTCGCGGCGAAGGAGGAGTCTACCCCCACCGAAGCAAAGCATGGAACTCCCACTTATAGAAGTGGGAGTCTTGAAAGTGGATTAACAAAGGTGGGGTACAAGGTGATACGAGGACTATATACTTCAGCCACTGGTATGTTGGCCGCCCAAACGCAAAGCGAAGTCATCGGGGATAATGTTGCGAATGTGAAGACTCCTGGCTATAAAGAACAACTTGCCAGTAATATTTCTTTCCCTTCACTTTTGATTCAACGCATGGGAGGGAACCAGGCTTCTGAAACCGTACAGATTGGTGGACTAGGGACGGGGGTTGGCGTTGACCGTGCTGCCCTGTCTAATGTTCAGGGGGCTTTACAGACAACGGATCTCAAGACCGATCTGGCGTTAACGTCACCAGGCTACTTTGTAGTTCAGACGCCGGGGGGAGAACGCTATACGCGCAATGGGCATTTTCAGCTAGATGCTAACGGGATGCTCCAGTCTCCAGATGGATACGCCCTGCTGGGTGAAAAGGGCACCATAGGCCCCCTCAGTTCCGAATTTACCGTCAAGGTAGACGGCACTGTTATGGATAAAGGACAGGGTGTCGATCGCTTACGTGTTGTAGACATTCCGACAGATGCTTTAAAACGTGAGGGACAATCCTTGTATAGTGCGTCTCAACCGGTTCAAGTGTCGACTGCCGCTCAAGTTCTTCAGGGATCGATTGAAGTCTCGAACGTCGATCTTTCAGGACAAATGGTGCAAATGATGACGGTTATGAAAGCCTATGAAGCCAATCAAAAAGTGATCCAGACCGAAGACTCGATGTTAGATAAGGCAGTCAATGAGGTCGGGAAGATTTAGTAGAGGATGTGGTCAGTATGGCAGTTCAAGTCGTCATTTTCACATTAGGTCAAGAAGAGTATGCGATGCCCATTGAAGTTGTTCGGGAAATTACCCGATTAGGTGAGGTGCGTACGATTCCTCAAGCTCCTGCTTACGTGCGTGGTCTGATTAATCTACGGGGTAAAGCCATCCCTCTTATTGATTTGCATGTGCGGTTTGGGATTGATAGTTCTGCCTTGCTGGAGAATCAGAATACCTTTGCTTTAATAACTGAGGTTCATGGAAATTACGTGGGTTTTGCTGTTGACGAAGTTCGGGAGGTTCGAATTTTAGAGAATATTGTTCCACCTCCGCTGCTGGTTACCGCTTCCTTTATTGGTGGAATTGTAAATCTCCCTGATCGAATCATTATTCAACTCATTCCTGAACAGATTTTGGAAAGTAACGAAGTTCAGGGGCTGAGTCAATTAACTTCATAAGTATAGTAGAGGCTATTAGCAAGGGTTACGCTTGATGTAGGGTAGTGAAAGGAGGCTTATTTGCATGAATGTCACCCAGATGTTTCTCTTGTTTCAATATCAACAGATGAATGCGTCTTGGCAGACCGCACAAAATGATCAGACTGGGTCGTCTGAAGCTGGAGAAACTGGCAATTCAAGTTCGCAACTTTTTGCTTCCTTATTTCAAGCGGCTCTTGGGGGAGGGACGAATGTTTCCTCCTATCAGGGAGCCTCTGCCCCCCAGGCGAAGGGTGAAAATGTTGGTTCTCTGGAGAATGTTATTTATTCGATGGCCCAAAAATACGGGGTTGATCCGAATCTGATTCAACAGGTCGTTAAAGCGGAGTCAGGCTTCAATTCCAAGGCAACGTCACAGGCGGGAGCCATGGGCTTAATGCAGTTGATGCCAGGAACGGCTGCTTCTTATGGGGTACAGAACGCCTATGATGCGACACAAAACCTGGAGGGGGGAACGCATTTCTTAAAGGATTTGCTCGATCGTTTTCAGGGAAATGTTCCGCTGAGCTTAGCAGCTTATAATGCAGGACCTGGAGCTGTGGAAAAATACCAGGGGGTACCGCCGTATAAGGAGACTCAGGCCTATGTTCAGAAGATTATGGCAGGGTTGAATCAAAATGATTGGAAAGCGTAGAATTCACATCTAGGAAGGATGGTATCGTGGCAAAGAAAACCTGGTGGATTGCTTGGCTTTTAGCAACCACTTTATTATTTTTATCCGTATCGTCGGTGGCTGCGGCTACTTCTACCCCGAACACGGGTTTTAAGATATGGCCAGCCAAGACAACGACAGAGGTAAATAAGGTATGGACGATCTCGTTTAGTGCGCCACTCTTGAGTACGAGTGTGAATAGTAATACTGTTTATGTCACCGATAGTAAACAAATCAAGGTCGCAACAACGATTAAACTGTCCCCCAATGGTCTCTCTGTTACAGTGACTCCGTCTAAAGCCTATTCGGGGGGAGATTACAACTTATATATTACCAA
Organism: Desulfosporosinus sp.; assembly: GCA_003132105.1. Classification (GTDB taxonomy): domain Bacteria; phylum Bacillota; class Desulfitobacteriia; order Desulfitobacteriales; family Desulfitobacteriaceae; genus Desulfosporosinus. The sequence continues at coordinate 504 of PKWS01000046.1, read as the reverse complement.
TGGACTTACGTCCTGGGCCAGTGTACAACTTAGTGAGATGATTATTGTTCCTTTCACGGTGATAGTACCTTCCACCTATACGACGAGTGTAAATCTTGTAGTCACAGTTACAGACGATTTCAAAGCCGTTTATGCAAGTGATCTTTCAGGGGCACTATCGCTTCAAGGGCTTAGTGGTAACCGCCTTGCTCCGTTTTCGAAGGATATGGTAACAGGAAAGTATACTTTTTGCATTTATGCAGATGACGATTATTCTCTGAATTTGTTCAGCGTTTCTAATGGTGTGATTAATACTCGTTCAATCAAACTACCCACTATTAAAGTACCCGTTATCATACTACCTACGACTGGAACAACAACGTCAACAACAGCAACAGTGAAGACTGCAAGTTTGGTAATCTCGTCCAAAGCTGGCGTAGACGGTGGAAAATCAGGTTCAATCGGGGGCAGTACCAATGGGGGCAGTCTAACACTAGAAACGTGGGGTGTACCTGTAAAGGTATC
>PKWS01000102.1 GCA_003132105.1 Desulfosporosinus sp. | reverse complement strand
GCGCCAAACCTTCAGGCGCTGGGAGGCGATACAATACGTATTTTTCCAAGTTTATCCCCCCATGAATTATTGAATAATAGAGTTATTTTACTAGTCCTTACCCTTACCTTTGCCTTTATTTTTATCTCCGTTCTCATTTTGTAAACGGGTTTATAATATTTTCTTGGTACCATCTGTATAATTTGTTGGATAGTTTATTCTGTTCGATGTATTCCTGCGGGATCTCAAAAGGCGCAACGGGAGTAGACTTTAGAGCTCTGGATAAGATTTCATGAAAAACCACGGCTGGTTCGGAGCCTCCCGCAGTAGTCAGGTAGTGAGTAGGGTCTGTTTTATCATAACCCATCCAGACAGCAGCCGTCAGTTCAGGAGTATAACCGACAAACCAAACATCTTTTTCTCCTTTGGTGATTGCTGAAAATTCGTCGCCGTCAAGTTCGACAGAACCAGTTTTACCCGCTGTAGGTCGTCCAAGATCGGCATTTTTTCCCGTGCCATTGGTGACAACATCTTGTAACATGAGGGTCATCCTATAGGCCACACTTGGAGTGGTCACCCTAACAGCATCTGTTTGGGCTTGGAATAAAACATCACCCTCTTTTGTAGTGATCTTACGAATAGCATAGGCTTTATTCATGATCCCATGATTGGCAAATACTCCATAGGCTTGCGCCATTTGAAGAGGTGAGACCCCTTTAGTCAGACCCCCTAGGGCTAAAGGCAGTCCATGATCTTTTTCTTCAAGAGGAATCCCACTCCGTTCGACGAAATCAACACCGCTCTCTACCCCGATTTCGTTCAATAACCAAACTGCGGGGATATTCCAAGAATTACTGATCGCCTCTTGTATTGTTACATACCCTCGGTTCTGATTGTCATAATCAGTTGGAGTGTACCCCTTGATATTTAATGGATAGTCACTGACCTGGGAATCAGAAGTATAGCCTTTTTCCAACGCAGGTCCATAAACCGACAATGGCTTTAAAGAAGAGCCCGGTGCGCGCTTAAGTTGAGTTGCATAGTTAAACCCTCGGAATGCAACTCTTTCACCACGGTATCCCACTAACCCTTTGATGCCTCCTGTCGATTGGTCTAAAATCACCACTCCACTTTGGACGATTTGATCGGCTTTCCCTGAGGGAAAGAAACTGCTATCTTTATAGACGTCCTCAGCTGCTTTTTGAACCGAAGGATCCATTTGAGTATATATTTGCAGACCACCGTTCAGGATTTGTTCTTCTGTAAAACCAGTGCGCTGAATTGCTTCTTCGACCACATAATCGACATAGGGTGCATACTGACCAGAAAGGTCGCTTAGCGATCCTTTTTTTAGAACTATCGGCTGACCTATTGCTTTCTCATAATTGGCTGAGGTGATATAATTCTGTTCTTTCATCAAGGAGAGTACTACGTTTCTTCTCTCTAATGACTTTTGCTTGTTACTAAGCGGGGAATAAATAGTAGGGGCTTTGACCATTCCTGCGAGCAATGATGCTTCCTCTAAAGTTAGCTTCTCAGCGTTCTTACCGAAATAGAGTTGGGCCGCATTTTGTAGACCCCAACGTCCTTCACCAAAATAAATTTGATTCAGATAGGCTGTGAGAATTTCATCCTTATTAAGGACAGTCTCGATCTTTAGGGCATAAGCCGCTTCCTTTAGCTTTCGAGTTAGCGTTTTATCCGGAGTTTTATTCGGTGCTATAAAAAAATTTTTGGCTAGTTGCTGGGTGATTGTGCTTCCTCCTTCGGAAAAGTCACCAGATCTAAAATCTTGATAGATAGCACGCGTGATAGAGCGAAGATCGACGCCTTTATGCTCATAGTAACGTCGGTCTTCCACCGCAATAATGGCTTGTTTCATAATAAGAGGGATCTGCTTCCCAGAAACGGGTTCAATTCGTGACGACGAAAGCTGGGAAATCGGGGTGCCTTTTTGGTCGTAAAGATAAGAGGGTTGAGACAGAGGAGTCTGTAATTTGCTAATATCTAATGAGGAGATGTAAAGCGCGATTCCTCCCGCAGTTAAAATGACAAGTATTAGTAGGATAAGTCCCAAGCTAATCCAAAACTTAGGCTTTTTCCAGGGTTTGATGTTCTTCATGAAGCTTAGTACCCTTAACTTTTCCAACTAGGAATCCTTCTTTCTACTCAACGTTTATAAACGGTATTAATATCATAAGAGCGACATTGTTCACCCTAACTTACCTTTAGTGCTGATCGTATTCTAGCCTGCCATATGATCATATAATTATAGCATTAATGCAACTTTAACGTGTACTTGATTTTAAATGTAAAAAAAGACCTCAATGGTTTTAAAGCCATTAAGGTCTCAAGTGAGCTTCCTTTACCCGCCTGCCATTAGGTGAATAGCCTCCACCTTATCTCCATCGTGAATGATCGTGGAAGCATAATTTTCCTCGGAAACCAACTCTGCATTAATAAAAACTACAATCCTCGAATACGTGTAATTTTTGCGCTTCATAAGTTCTTCAAAAGTAAGCCCTTCTTGCCATTCCCAATCCCTGTTATTTAGCTTAATCAAAGTATCACCTACATCCAGAAATAATAATAACTTTTAAAGAACTGGATGTTAGAGAAGTGGTGTGGAATCAACTACAACGACAGTTCATTGTGCAAAAGAATGATTTCCGTTATGTCTCTTCAATGGAATCATCACATCTTCCAATTTCCAAACATCACTAAAAGCTCTAAACAACACGTCACCCCTAACCGAATGGTTTAAGACGACTCACCTGAATGAAAAATCAAGTCTTTTGTGACTATAACGATTTCCCGATCGCCCTAAATCTTACTACAGTCAAACCTGCAGCCACAACTCCAATAACGAATGTGATCAACAGCGATAATGTAGGATCGATATCAGTGGGCATTCTAAAGGCGAAACCTGAAAAGGACTGCATAATATAAGTGGCGGGGAGTAGACGTCCAAGCGCTTTAAGAGTTTTAGGGAGCATAGATGCAGGGAACATGATTCCGCCAAGCATCATCGTCGGTAGAAATATCGCCTGCGAAAGCATCGTCGCCATGGATTGGCTCCGCGCCGCCACGCCAATAAGTAACCCAATCATAATACTGACAAATAGTAAAATAAAGAGAGATAAAAAATAGGCAGGAAAGCTTTGTGGATAACTGGCACCAAAAAACAAAGGTGCGGTAACAAATATAACAATTGAAACGACCAGAAGATGCAAGAATGCACTAACCGATTGAATCAAGAGCACTGCCCATCCGGGTATGCCGTAAACGCGGTAGGCACGCAGAATGCCAGATTCACGCATTTTCACAATCGGTACCGGTATGCCGAGTACAGCTCCCATTGTTACAGCAAATATAACCATAGTCGCAGACAGAGTTTGCCTGGACAATGGATTAATGGAAGAAAACACTGCACCCATAACAAAGTAGAAAACAAGGGGCACCAAGTAATATGTCAGAAGAGTGCCTCGTTCACGGATGTCCATTTTAAATTGGACCCAAAGATGTTTAGAAAAAGCATTCATTGTTGTTTACCACCTTCGATAAGTTCAAGGAATCTCTCTTCCAGAGAAGGCCGCTCCACTCTCAGGTCTTCCACTGAATCGCTAGACTGTTGTACTTCTTTTAAAAGTTCCATAACAGCTGCAGCTGTATCATGGCATAACCAAATACCGTAATCGTCCGTTTGCTTTAGGAAACGGGCACTGCCAATATCTTCACCCGGAAGCAGGCAGTTTTTTTTCGTGCGC
>PKWS01000152.1 GCA_003132105.1 Desulfosporosinus sp. | reverse complement strand
TCCTTTAACGAATCCATTCTGGCGCGCATGGCAGAAATCGCCAACCTGCAACGAAACCAATTAGACATTTTCGCCACCCAGTTAGGCTCTCTTACCAAAACGAATGATCAAAAATTAGAACAGTTGCGCAAAACAGTGGAAGAACGGCTTCTGCTCATTCAGCAAGATAATGGGCAGAAACTAGATCAAATGCGTGCAACTGTCGACGAAAAACTCAGCGCGACTCTTGAGCAACGCTTAGGAGAATCCTTCAAGTTAGTCAGTGAACGCTTAGAGGCGGTGCACAAAGGGCTCGGGGAAATGCAAACCTTGGCTTCCGGCGTCGGAGACCTAAAGAAAGTCCTAACTAATGTTAAAACTCGAGGCATTTGGGGAGAAATTCAACTTGGGAATTTATTGGAACAAATCCTAACGCCCGAGCAATATGCCACAAATGTTGCAACCAAGGCAGGCAGCAACGATCGCGTCGAATTTGCCATCAAGCTCCCCGCTCGAGACGGTCATGACAGTATCATCTGGCTCCCGATCGATGCGAAATTTCCAATGGAAGATTATGAACGCTTAATCGAAGCACAGGATCAAGCCAACCTCCCACGCATTGAAGAACTCGGGAAGTCGCTAGAAAATCGCATCAAACTAGAGGGGAAAACCATTCGCGACAAATACATCGATCCCCCTAACACCACGGATTTCGGGGTATTATTCTTACCGATTGAAGGCTTATATGCCGAGGTATTACGTCGTCCCGGTCTTTGTGAACTCCTCCAACGGGAATATAAAGTCATCATCACCGGTCCAACCACGCTGGCTGCTCTCCTCAACAGTCTACAAATGGGTTTTAGGACCTTGGCCATTGAGAAGCGCTCCAGTGAAGTATGGACTTTACTTAGCGCCGTAAAAACGGAATTTGGCAAGTTTGTGGAAGTCCTTGAAAAAACGCAGAAGAAGCTCCAAGAAGCGAGTAACACCATCGAAACCGCAACTAGAAAGTCTCGAACCATTGCACGAAAGCTTAAAAACGTTGAAACACTACCAGCCCACGAAGCAGAATCCCTCCTAGAGCAAGGTACGGAGAACGAAGAATAGCGTCTCAAGCAAACACAAGATTAATTAAATATCGTTGCCATCTCCCACATCTTATGATAGAGCCCTTTTTGTCGGAGCAGCTCTGCGTGCTTTCCACGTTCAACGATCTGGCCCTTATCGAGTACGAGTATCTCATCCATTTTCTCTAATCCCGTAAGACGATGCGTTATTACTAAAGTAGTACGCCCTTCCATGAGTTGATATACTTCATCCATGACCTCACGTTCGGTCAGCGGATCAAGCCCTGCCATGGCTTCATCAAGTATTAATATCGGGGCGTTTCTTAATAACACTCGGGCAATTGCCAAACGTTGTCTCTGTCCCCCTGATAGTTTAAATCCCCCTTCTCCGACAAGACTGTCATACCCTTGGGGGGTTGACAGGATAAAATCATGGAGCTTAGCCTGCTGAGCCACTCGAATTAGTTCTTCATCCGTTGCTTCAGGTTTCGCCAAAAGTAGGTTCTCTCGAATTGTGGCGTTAAAAAGATGCGTTCTTTGTGTCACGACTCCAATGAAGCCCCGAGCATCCTCCTGGGTGTACTCCCGTATAGAATGCCCACCCAAGTCAATCCTCCCCTCGTCGTATTCCCAAAAACGAAGGAGAAGGTTCACGATACTAGTTTTGCCGGCTCCACTCTGTCCAACAATCGCCACCTTGCCTTGGTAAGGGATTCTAAACGTCAGATTCTTCAAAGCCCACGGTTGGTCTTGGTCATACCTAAAACTCATGTCTTCAAAGGAGAAATCCAATCCCTTCGGTTGGGGAGAATCTGCGCCATCATCTTGTACAGCAGATTTAGCCTCGATTAACTCCAACAATCGATCCGCAGCGGCTCGGCTTTGTTCCAGATGATGAGGGACAAGGGATAAAGGATACAGCGCTTCAAAACTGCTGAAGGTTCCCAGAGCTAACATCCCTAAATTCACTCCGCTCAACTTACCTTTTTCCACGAGTAGTATTCCCAGCACTAGAACGAGCCACAGGCCCAGATTAGCGATCATCCCCGTCAGTGTAGAGGAAAGCGCTGAAAGCCATGCGGTTCTACGCTGCTGATCCATCAAGTTCTTGTCTGTTAGCTGAATTTTAGCCAAGTGTGCTTGGTCTTGACCATAGGCCACTAATTCCGTAATTCCCAAGAGGCTATCGGCAACCTGTGTATTCAACTCTGCTTTTAGAGCGACTATCTGACGCCCACCCCCTTGGCCCAGACTTTTGATTCCCAACGGTACCCCAAGCCCCGCTACCAGAAAACAGGCAGCAAGAATGAAGCTAAACCGTAAATCATAACGGGCTAAAAAGAATCCATACCCAAAAAGAACCAATAATGCCACAAACGGTGGTGCAAAAACTCGCAAAAAAAAGTTTTGTTGGATTTCCACATCTGCTACGATCCGGCTAAGCAGATCCCCACTCTGGAAGTTTAACAACCGAGCCGGGGCGAGAGGTTCTAACCCTTGATAAAACTTTACCCGAATTTGACTTAAGACCCGAAATGTCACGTCATGAGACACATAGCGTTCTAAGTAACGAAAGACTGCGCGAGAGAGTCCAAAAAAGCGTACTCCTACAATGGTTACCATTAAATCGAGTATTGGCGGATGAAGGGCAGCTCGGGCCAAAAGATAGGCAGACGTCGCCATTAAGCCGATATGACTCGTGATCGTAAGCGTACTTAAGATCAAAGCTAGCAAGATTCTCCGCCAGTTAGGTAACATCAAGTGGATTAACCACGTCATGCTCTTCATATGGACTTACCTTGATATTCAGAGACCAGTCGACAGTAGAGCCCCTGTGCTCTCATCAACTCCTCGTGGTTACCCTGTTCTACAATTTGCCCTTGCTCAAACACTACGATTCGATCCGCATGACGAACTGTACTTAGCCTATGGGCGATGATTAATGCAGTCTTCCCGTGCATTAACTGCTTCAGGGCTTGCTGAACTGCGTACTCAGTGTCTGGGTCCAAAGAAGATGTTGCTTCATCTAAAATGAGTAAGGGAGCATCTTTCAATACAGCTCTAGCGATTGCAATCCTTTGAGCCTGCCCACCGCTTAAGCGAGTGCCTCCTTCTCCAAGGAGCGTATCATAACCTTCAGGAAGATCCAAAATGAACTCATTGGCTGCCGCCGCCTGAGCCGCACTCCTAACCTCTTCGATTGTTGCAGAAGGCCTGCCGAAGTGAATATTTTCTGCAATGCTCCCTGCAAAAAGATAGGGGGTCTGGGAAATGTACGCGATCTGTTCACGCCAATTTTTGCGTGAAATGGTCTTGAGTAACTCTCCGTTGACGAAAACATCCCCCGTGGAAGGCTCTATAAAGCGAAGCAAAATCTGGGCAATCGACGTTTTACCTGCACCACTAGGGCCGACTAGAGCAACTTTCTCCCCAGAAAATAGAGATAAGTTTATACCCTTTAATGCAGGCACCTCTCCCGCCTGGTACGTTAAGCTAACGTTTTGAAGGAAGATGTGAAAATCAGAGGATAACTCTTGCCCCCTCTGGTTTTCCTCTACACTCATCAAAGGAAGGTCCAGAATCTCAAAGATCCGCCCCGCTGCATTCATCCCAGACAACCCAGCGTGGAAATTTAAACCGAGAGTTCTTAAGGGGGTGTAAAATTCAGGAGCAAGCAGTAAGAGAAACAATCCCGCAGAGAAAGAGAGAGTTCCATAGACTAGCCTTAACCCGATGGTTACGGCAATTAAGGCTGTACTCATCGTTGCTAAGAACTCTAACACAAGAGCAGATAAAAAAGCAATCCGCAACACACTAAGTGTAGCTTTCCGAAATGAATCACTGACTCTCTCAATCACTCGTGTTTGATCTTTCGCCCGGCCAAACACTTTGAGAGTCGTAATCCCTTGCAAAACATCTAAGAAATGTGCGCTCATCCAGCTTAGACTTTGGAACTGGTGCAGTGATTTTTTCTCAGCCAGCTTTCCTATCAGAATCATAAAGACGGGAATGAGCGGTCCCGTCAAGAGAAGAATTAACCCAGATTTCCAATCTAGAGGAAACACAAATCCTAAAATAAGTAGGGGTATTCCTCCCGCCAGAATCAGTTGAGGAAGGTACTTTGAAAAGTATTCCTCGATAGATTCGATCCCTTGCACCACCGTTGTAATTAGCTCTCCAGTCCTTTCCCCACGAGCATACACAGGTCCTAAGGAGAGAATATGGCTCATTAACCGTTTACGCAGACTACTCTTGATGCGGAAAGCTGCTTCATGGGCACTTATTTCACTGACTAATTGGAAAATTGCCCGGAGCACAATGATTCCAAGAATGATAATTAGGGAATTGCGGACTGAGCTAAGGCTAGCCCCTCCTAGGAAGACTCCTGCAACGACCCGTGAGAAAAACCAAGCTTGGGCGACAGCAAGTAAAGAGATCCCAATGCCCAGTCCCACTGTGAGCATCAGATATCTCCAAACAGGTTTTCCCTCATGAGCTAATCGCTTATCGAACATATTGTCATCTCCTAAGCCAAAGAATGAAGGGGCAAGACTTATCTTGCCCCTTCATTCTAAAGGATACTAACTTAATAGTGAAGGTCTTTTTCTGTAACGCGTTTGCGAAAGACCCAATAGGTCCATCCCTGGTACAGAAGAACGATCGGGACCATAGTCAGGGCAATGATCGTCATAATTTTCAGCGTATACGGGCTGGATGAGGCATTATAGATGGTTAGACTCCATTGCGGATTCAAACTAGAAACCATCACGCGTGGGAAGAGTCCCCAGAACAAGGCTACGGTAAACAGGAGAATAGTCAAACCATTGAAAATAAAAGCCCAGCCCCCCTTACGAGAGCGTATCAAAACATAGGCGAGAATAAGGGTTACTCCAGATCCTAGCAGAGTAATACCAGCTCCAAGATTAGCGAACAGATCTGTTTGAAAATAGGTCAATCCCGCAAACAGGAGAACAACCGGGATGGCAACCAATGCAATCTTCTGAGCGGTCTTCGACGCCCGCTCAGCCATCTCACCTGTAGTCTTTAAGTTAAGATACAAGGCACCGTGAAGAATGAAAACCAGCAGTGTAGTTAGACCGCCAACGATAGCATAAGGATTGAGTAGTGTGAAGAAGGTCCCCACGTATTGCATTTTGGCATCAATCGGTACTCCCTTAACTATATTCGTCATAGCGACGCCCCATAGAAGAGCGGACAGGAAACTACCAGTGAAGATCATCCAATCCCATGTATTTCGCCAACGGGGACTGCTGTCGCTGCTGCGAAATTCAAAGGCAACGCCACGGATAATTAATGCTACCAACACCAGAAACAAGGCGAGATAGAAACCACTGAACAAAGTTGCGTACCAATTAGGAAAAGCCGCAAACATCGCTCCACCGGCCGTAATCAACCAGACCTCATTCCCGTCCCAGACCGGTCCGATGGTATTGATGATTACTCGACGTTCTGAATCATTTTTCCCTAGGAAAGGAAGCAGAATTCCAACTCCAAAGTCAAATCCTTCCAGAAAAAAGAATCCGACAAACAAGACGGTAATGAGTATGAACCAGAGGATGTTCAAGTTCAAGTCCATAACGACGCCCCCTTTATTCTACTTCTCAGCGATTCTTCCGTGTTAACCTCTTCCGGACCCTTCTTAATAAACTTGAGCAAGAGGTAAACGTCTGCTACCGCCAAGACGCCATAAATGAGGGTGAAGCCGACAAAAGTGATCAGTATAGATAGTGCGGAAACTGAGGTGGACAGACCTGCATCTACTTTTTGCAATCCATAAACGATCCAAGGCATACGTCCGACTTCAGCCATATACCAACCCACGGTATTCGCAATATAGGGTATGGGAATTGTCCAAAGCACAATTTTTAAGAACCAAGTCTTTTGGTCTAAGCGATTCGACTTATAGAAGTAAAGTCCGAGGAGCGGAATCAACACTAACCACATTCCAGCCAGTAGCATAATCCTAAAACTCCAGAACAAAGAAGTTACCTGTGGAACATAGTTGCCTGGTCCATATTGCTGAACTGCAGCAGCCTGAAGCTCATGAATTCCCTTAACTTCTCCCGTAAAACTATTGTATGAAAGGAAGCTCAACATGCCAGGAATTTTGAACTCAGAGTTGTTTTTCTGTCCCTTTTCATCAATAGAGGCAAATAACGATAAACCAGCCGGATTTTCAGTATCCCAATGTGCTTCAACTGCAGCCATTTTCATGGGTTGTGTTTGTACAAGATGCATTGCTTGTAAGTGCCCTACTCCTGCAACTCCGAGGGCACTGATTAACCCAAAAATCACTGCAATGTGGAAGGAACGGTGAAAAACGTCCAGATGGTTCTTTTTCAGTATATGGTAAGCACTAATTCCCATGACAAAGAACGCCGCGGTTACAAATCCACTAAGTACGGTATGCGGAAACTGATAAAAAATATGAGGATTAGTAATTAAGGCAATGAAATCGGTCATCTCCGCCCGGCCATTTCGCAGAATATACCCGACAGGTTCTTGCATGAAGGAGTTGGCAATCAAAATCCAAAGTGCGGATAAGTTAGTGGCGATGGCCACTAACCAAATACTCAGGGCATGTACTTTTTTGGGCAATTTATCCCATCCAAAAACCCAAACGCCTATGAACGTAGATTCTAAAAAGAAGGCTACTAAGGCCTCAATGGCCAAAGGTGCTCCAAAAATATCTCCGACAAATCTTGAATACTCAGACCAGTTCATTCCAAATTGGAACTCTTGGACTAATCCAGTCACGACACCCATGGCAAAGTTAATTAGAAATAATTTTCCCCAAAACTTAGTCATTTTTTTGTACGTTTCATTTCCAGTCCGCACATACCAAGTCTCCATCATCGCAACCAAGACTGACAGCCCCAGTGTCAATGGCACGAACAAGAAATGATAAGACGTAATCACCGCAAATTGTAATCTGGATAATATAAGTTCGGTCATATAAGGTTCATTCCCCTCTCTTTCTTCTCGTTGCTTCCCTCTCTTAGATATGAAAGAAATATAAGATAGATTAACTTCTTATTTGTTATTATACTAATTATAGATTAAATAGTCAATATCTATAATTGGTATATTTAGCACCCTATAGCTTACGCTCCTAATAAGAGGCATAAAGAAAAACCCCCTACAGTTTTGCAGGAGGTTAAATACTACGTGCGCCTGATTATTTCATCCCAAATCGATCGACCTATCCTTCCAAACGGTTCTCTATGTTCTCGAACGCTGATTTAAAATTGTCATTATGGATTATTTGATCAATCATAATTTGTTTTTCGACCTCAGAGTATTCGTAAAAGATTGGATTGAGGTCCCAGTCGTTTTCTGCAGGATAATGACGCAAATTTGCTCTAACAGTTCTTTCTGCTTCATCATCTTTCAAGACTAGAGTTAACGCATAATTGTTAAAGTTATATTCCTCATCAAAACTTGACCCGTCAACCGCAATATCAAAAATCTCCATTTCTAATACCTCCCACTTTAGCCCGCTTTGTTTTATTATGTTGTTTCGGTAACTTCTTTATTCAATATTTTACGTCTACCTATATAATTCTAATCGCGTAATCATTCAGCAGAACAGGGACCCATTGAACTCCAGCTTTTGCCCGGGACTCTGCTTTAACGTTCTTCATCTCAATTTGGGTTACGGTGCCGCTACCTTGTATGATATATAACACGTCATCATTGTTACGGTGGGTAACACCCATGAGAAAGCCTGTGCCTACTGAGTCTATCTTACCGATCGCAATTCCTTTTCCTGCCCGGCCTTGAGGTTTGTATTCTTTAAACGATGTGCGTTTTATGAATCCTCGTTCAGTCACCGTCACTAAATCCCCCAAAGAATTTCCCTCTGAACTGGTCAGTAACAACGCATCTACAATCCAATCTTCATTGCCTAAAGCTATCCCTTTGACACCGCGTGATTTACGTCCCATTGGGTTGATTTGCGTTTCCTGGTACCGTATGGCTTGCCCTTGACGTGTGACGAGGAATAATTCCTCTTGGCTATCGGCCAAGAACACTTTGACCAGTTCATCACCCTCTTTTAGCCCCATGGCTTCCGATGAGTGAGAGTTTACAAAATCATTTGCAGGACTCCGCATGACCTGTCCATCCCTCGTGACAAATACGAAAAATAACGTATCTGACGCATCTTTGATGGGAAGGGTAGAGACTATTTTTTCTCCTAAAGGCAACGGAAATAAATTAGTTAAGGGGCCTCCTTTATCTTTATTCCTTGCTTCTGGAACGGTTTTCGCATTAATACTGTAGAATTTCCCAGTATGAGTAAAGAAATAAAGCGTATCCCTATCGCTGCAAGTAATCCTCTCCGTTAAGGTATCTCCATCCTTGAAAGCACATATTAGGGCATTTGCTTTGTTTTTCTTTGTTTGATGAGGCATCCTTTTAATAAACCCATTCGATGTGAGCATGACTTCGATGAGACTTTCAGGTTCCGAAAAGGAACTTAGATCAAGTTGATCCCTCATTTCCTCGGGCAGAATGAGCGTACGCCGATCATCTCCGTACTTATCGGCAATGTCTCTGAGTTCCTTCTTGATGATCTCGTAAACCTTGTTCACATCCGCCAGGATACTTTCTAACTCAGCAATGAGTTTCAAGGCCTCCGCATGTTCCTTCTTAATACCATCCAATTCAAAGTTCGTTAAGTTTTGCAGCCTCATATCTAAAATGGCCTGTGCTTGAATCTCGGACAGTTCAAAACGAGTTATAAGTGCAGCCTTGGCTATAGAAGGGGTCTTACTGGCCCGAATAAGGACTATCACTTCATCAAGGTTATTGATGGCAATCACTAAGCCCTCAAGAATATGGGCCTTTAAGCGAGCCTTTTCTAAATCAAATTCCGTCCGTTTCGTGACAACGATTCTTCGATGTTTAATGAAAGCTGCGTTGATTTCTTTAAGCCCAAGGACCTTTGGAGTACCTTCTGCCGTGATGACTAAGTTGATAATACCAAAGGTATCTTCCATCTGGGTATGTTTATAAATAAGGCGTAAAATGGCCTGAGGATTGGCATCTTTTCGGCATTCAACGACAAGTCGAATTCCTTCCCGATCGGATTCATCCCTGACCTCGCTTATTCCCTCAATCTTATTCAAATCTGCCAACGTTTCGATCTTTGCAGCCAGTGTTGATTTATTAACTTGATATGGAATCTCGGTAATTACGATTAGGCTTTTGCCATTTTTACCTAGTTCGATCATCGCCTTACCACGCATCGTCACTTTTCCGCGTCCGGTTTTAAACGCATTAACAATACCCTCTGTCCCGATAATCAATCCACCTGTAGGGAAGTCCGGCCCACTCACCTTTTCCATGAGCTCATCGACCGTAATCCGAGGATTATCTATTTGCAGGATCACACCGGTTACGACTTCCCGCAAATTATGGGGGGGCATATTAGACATCATACCGACGGCAATTCCGGACCCTCCGTTGACTAAGAGGTTAGGAAAAGGGCTTGGGAGAACGACAGGTTCTTTCAGCCGTTGATCATAGTTTAATTTAAAAAGAACCGTATTCTTCTCGATATCTTGAGTCATTAGTTGGGATAAATGCGTCATTCTCATTTCCGTGTAACGCATCGCTGCAGCATTATCTCCATCGATTGAGCCGAAATTCCCCTGGCCATCTACCATAGGATATCTTGTTGCCCAAGGTTGGGCCATACGAACCGCAGAATCATAAATGGACGAGTCACCATGGGGATGGTATTTTCCCATACAGTCTCCTACCAGGCGAGCTGACTTGCTGTACGGCTTATCCGTGTGCATCCCAATTTCGTCCATGGAATAAAGAATTCTGCGATGAACCGGCTTAAGCCCGTCTCTAACATCGGGAACAGCCCGCTGCAATATAACATGTTTGGAATAACCCAAGAACGCTTCTGGTAAGACGTCTTCAAGTGGACGCTGAATAATATTATCTTCCGTAATACTCATCGGGTATTATCTCCCCCCAAATTTTCTACATATCATCGTCCGTAAAGACAATATTCTCCATCAGAAAATCGCGCCGTGGCTCTACTTGCTCACTCATTAGGATTCTGAGCTTACGCTCTGCTTCTAAAGTATCATCGATCGTCACCTGAATCATGCGCCGATTGGCGGGATTCAGAGTTGTTTCCCAAAGCTGTTCTGGATTCATTTCACCAAGTCCTTTGTAACGTGAGATTTTAGCCGTTTTCCCTAATTCCTTGAGTTCTTTCTTTAATTCGTTATCGTTGAAAGCATAGCGAATAATTTTGCCTCGTTCCTTCTCTACTTTATACAAAGGAGATTGAGCGATATAGACCCTTCCACTCAAAATAAGTGGTTTCATATATCTGTAGAAAAAAGTTAACAGTAGACAGCGGATGTGCGCTCCGTCAATGTCAGCATCCGTCATAATACATACACGGGCATAATTACCCTTCTCTAAATCAAACTCTTTTCCGATACCCGAGCCAACGGCTGTGATAATGCTCCTGATCTCTTCATTTCCTAAGACCTTATCTATCTTAGCACGGTAAGTGTTAATGACCTTCCCCCGCAAAGGAAGAATGGCCTGAAATCGTCGATCTCGCCCCATTTTGGCCGAACCACCTGCACTGTCCCCTTCGACAAGGAAAAGTTCATTACGTGATTTATCTTTCCCGCTACAGGCCGCAAGTTTACCACTGAGTGCCTTAACCTCGGCATCTCGTGCCTTCTTTTTAAGCTCCTTGGCTTTCTTCGCTGCGAGTCTTATGAGGCAGGTTGTCAACGCCCGATTGATAACGTCTTTGGCTAAAGAAGAATTTTGCTCAAAGAATTGACTGATCCCCTCGTTAGTTAGCGACTGCACGATTCCCTCCACTTCCATATTGGAGAGTTTCGTCTTGGTCTGTCCCTCAAATTGAGGATCTTTAACTTTAAGTGATAGTACACACGTCAACCCGTCTTTAAGGTCGTCCCCGATCAGATTCTCATCTTTTTTGAAGAGATTGTTTTTACGTCCGTAATTATTGAAGACTCTGGTTAACGCAGTTCGGAAACCTGACTCATGAGTTCCGCCCTCATCTGTCGGGATATTGTTGACATAAGAGTGCAGAGATTCATCATCTCCGTCATTATATTGAATTGCACACTCCACAAGTACATCATCTTTTTCGCCTTTAAAGTAGATCGGTTTTTTATGTACGGGCGAAACACTTGCTGATTTGTTCAAGTGATCAATGAAACCAATAATTCCATTTTCTGCAGAAAAGCTTTCGGACTTTGTTTCTCCACGCAGGTCAGTAAGGAGAATGGTTAGACCGTTATTGAGAAAAGACAGCTCCATTAAACGACTTCTTAGGGAATCATATTTAAAAATGGTGGTTTCTTTGAATATGAGTGGATCTGGTTTGAAAACCACGGTTGTTCCTGTGCCAGTAACCTTTTTTCCAATGACGTGCAAATCAGACTTGAGCTGTCCACCGTTTATATACTCTACCCGATAAAGCTTACCATTTCGCTTGATGTCAACGGTTAAATAAACAGACAAGGCATTGACCACGCTTGCTCCGACGCCATGCAATCCTCCTGATGTTTTATAGGTATCCCCACCAAATTTACCTCCTGCATGTAACGTCTCAAAAGCTAAGCGCACAGCTGCTATTTTCTTGACAGAATGAATGTCAACCGGAATCCCACGCCCATTGTCCTCGATCGTTATCGATCCATCTAGGTTAATAGTAACTGCGATTTGATCACAAAATCCTATCCCTGTCTCATCAATCGCATTGTCGATAATTTCATAAGCAAGGTGGTGAAGCCCTCTACTCCCGGTGGAACCTATATACATACCAGGACGTTTACGGACGGCTTCCAATCCTTCTAAGACCTGGATAGATTCTGCGTTGTATTGTGTTTCTGACAAAACCAGTTCACCTCCTTAAACGATTCGCTTTTTTTCCAATGGCTACCTGCCGATAATTACAATATCACCTGATGAACCACTTTGTCCAGATAAACGATATGATAAGCGCATTTCAATAGAATAATGAGGACACTCAGANNTCTGAGTGTCCTCATTATTCTACTATTTAACAATCATGACCGGACATTCAGCTTTACTTAAGATACGTTGGCTAACGCTCCCCAGTAAAGATCCAGCAATCGGTCCATACCCGCGACTGCCGATAACGACCAGGTCAAAATGGCCCGTCTCGATCTCTTCCAGAATGGCTAAACCAGGATGTCCAGGTATTTGCTTCTTCTCAATGGGCACATTCCCTGTGTCAATTCCTTCCAGAGCTGCTGTCAATGCCTCTCTGCCGTAAATACTGATTTCTTCTTGGGGTACGGTAATCCCGCTGGAAAGGGCATAGCCTAAAGCCTCCGGTGTAAAGACCACGTGCAGGAGGACAATTTGGGAACCAAACTCCTTCGCCAATTCTACTGCTATCACCAAAGCACGCTGCGCTGATTCGGATGCGTCAGTCGGAACCAAAATATTTTTAAACATTCGTTCTCCTTCTCTCTTCTCAGTACCAATACCTTGGGTAATGTCGATTTGGAGACAAGTTATTGACAAGAAGCCCGATTATTACCAAAATCACAGCACCCGACATTATCGGAGTCAAAATATAGCTAGGATGGGCTTTACTCAAAACTGCAAAAAGTGCGGTTGCTCCCCCCGGTGGATGTGTCGTCTTGGTAAGTAGCATAACAACCAAAGCNNTTGCAACGCCCGCCGCAGCCGACAGAGAATGTCCAAAGATAACATTACGGGGTTGGGAAAGAGGAGCATCAGGGACACCATAAATTAGCACCGCAGATGCGCCAAAGGATGCCACTACCGGCAAGTCAAACTTGTGAGAAAATAACACTATAGCTGTTATCCCTAAAAAAGCGCCCAGCCAGGTAAGAATCACGTCTAAAGGTGGCGGGGACACGAGGGGAGTTGTCCTTTTGTAGCCTTTCATTTTGGATATGTAACTAATCAGCAAAGACGGTATTGTCCGTATCAATGTCATCTAGACTCACTCCCACCTCAATTCCAATAACCAGATTATAATACGATTTTGGCTGGGAAGCTGTGAACAGTGTCACACTTTTATTCAAAGAGGGCTACTGATCGTCTACGGGAAATCCTTAATCGATTTCCAGAGGTCTTTTTCTTCTCCGGCCACATTCACCGCCAAGTCATAGGTCAATTCAAGTTTGCTTATCGCCCCTTCTCCATAGCCATTCGCCGTAATTTTTCCCGACCGTCCGCTGGAGGAACATTCAAAACAGATCGGCGAGACATCGTCAACGAACCACTGGGGCAGGCAGAGGCAGAGGCACACGCTCCGCAGCCAATGCAGCGCTCATTATTCAAAACAGGAACTTCAATTCCATTTTCCTGATTAGTCATAGTGATTGCATGGATTTGGCACCTATCCGCGCAAATACCGCAGCTGCTGCAGATTTCTAGCTCTATAGAAGGGATGAAATTACTGGTTTGGGTGGCAAAGACCTGTTGTTCATTGATACCACGCAGAACTTTGCAACAACAACCACAGCAGTTGCAGATATAAGTTGGTTTATTCATCACGTTATCACATAGGTGAACTAACCCGAGTTCTTGTGTCCGCGCAAGCACTCCCAGCAGGTCCTCCACGGTTGCTGGTTTGCCTAGACCTTTGCGTACAATCCACTCGGCTGCTCTGCCAAGGGACATACAAACTTCTACCGGAGCGTCGCAGGCGTTACCAAGATGAGCTGCTTCGTGGCGACAAGCGCACATGGTAATTGCACCTCCGCCGGATTGTCTGATGATTTCCGTCGCCTTCTCGTAGTCTAATACTTCTGTTTCTACTGCCAAGGGTATAATACTTTCATAAATCAGAGTTCGCATGATCTTCGTATCTAACCCGGCAATTTCTTTCAT
>PKWS01000138.1 GCA_003132105.1 Desulfosporosinus sp. | reverse complement strand
CTGTGGCTTGGCGCCAGCCAAGTTTTCTTTATACTTGACTTTCAGGTGCGGAATTTTGATAATTCATTTTTCTTTTGTAAATAATAATGTTAAAATAGAATGTAATATGTCAAATAAGGAGCGAACAATGTTTCAGGTATGTGTTCAAGCGCATTTTGATGCTGCTCATTTTATCCGTAACTATGATGGTAACTGTGCTAAATTGCATGGTCACCGTTGGAACGTTATAGTTTGTATCGAAGGCAGACAATTAGATCACTTGGGGATGTTGATAGATTTTAGTGAAGTAAAGCAGAGTATTCGGAAAAATTTAAAGTTACTGGATCATAGTTTGTTAAATGACTTGCCTTCATTCGATTTAAAAGGGGTTAATCCAACAGCTGAGAACCTTGCGCAATTTATATTTATGGAACTTAAGAGGGATTTGGTACTCGCGGAAAAGCGCTTAGCATGGGTTCAGGTCAACGAATCTCCAGATGCATGGGCCATTTTTAAGGAGGATTAATGAATGGTCATGAAATATGTAGTAATCCACAAACCGCTGAACTATGATGGGAGTCAACTTCAATCCTTGTTTACCTATAAAAACTTTGGAATTATGGGTGATAGCATGAGCATATTCCGCGGCACGTGCCGTGTGGAACAAAACGAGATGGTAGATATGGAGGATGTCTTAGCTCAGGAATGGATCTATAGCGAAGACATGCTACATTTTATTGTGGAACATTTTGAAATGGATTTAGAAAAGACCATTATACGGCAACGATTACTCATCTCGACGATAAAGGAAGAACTAGAGATGCTTGGGGTTACAAGCTTGAGACGGAGTGGAGATGATCTCTATGAAGAGGACAAAAAACTCTCTGTGAGTATCAGTACCCTTTCACCAGTATCCACCCTGATTCATTGTGGGCTTAATGTGTCGAATAAGAATACACCAATTCCCACTATTGGTTTGGAAAACCTGCATATTCAGGACGTTTTATCGTTCGGTGAGAGCGTTGCCAAACATTATTGTGATGAGGTAACGTCCATGCGTTTTGCCCGATGTAAAGTTCGAGGAGTTCAGTAATGCTTAATTTGCCTGTAACAGAGATATTCTCGTCGATCCAAGGAGAAGGGCCTTACGTTGGAGTCCGGCAGATTTTTCTTCGTCTGCCAAAATGTAACTTAACCTGTCCCTATTGTGATACTGAGACTAAGATCCCAGAACAGTTTCGGGTTGAAAAGGTACCAGGGACAAGGATTTTTGCTACGATGGAAAACCCCGTACCCCTTGATAAGTTGCTTGAACTGCTACAGACCTATGATTTTTCTATTCATCACTCGCTGAGTGTCACTGGAGGAGAGCCCCTTCTTTGGGCGGACGAATTACAAGTTCTATTACCCTTTTTAAAAGAGAAGGGTTTAACTATTTACCTTGAGACCAATGGGACTCTGCCGGATCAGCTTCTTCAAATATTACCGATGGTTGACTTAATTAGCATGGATATTAAGTTACCGTTCGATGGTAAGACTTATTGGGATGTTCATGAAATTTTTCTGCGATACAGCACTCAAAAAGAAGTCTTTGTAAAACTAGTTGTCAATCAAGATACCACTTTGAAAGAACTTCGACATGCCCGCGATTTGATTGCTAGGGTAGATCCATCGATCCTAACGATCCTGCAACCTGTGACTCCATCGCGGAGCATCCAGGCTCCCAAACCTAAGCAGCTCTTAGAATGGCAAAGCCTTTTGCTTGAGAAACTCATCAACGTTCGAGTCATTCCTCAAACACACGTTTTTATAGGACAACTATAGAAATTCGTTAATGGAGGACCATAGTAAAGGAGAAAAAGATTATGGGGATGGATTTAGAAAAGATTGAGCAAGCAGTTTACATGATTTTGGAGGCTATAGGAGAAGACCCTAGACGGGAAGGGTTAAGAGATACACCGAAACGAGTAGCCAGAATGTATGAAGAAGTTTTTGCTGGGTTGCAAGAAGACCCTAGTCGCCATTTGAAAGTGCAATTTTCAGAAGTACATGAAGAGATGGTAATTGTTAAGGATATACCGATTTATTCCATGTGTGAACATCATCTGGTCCCATTTTATGGCAAGGCGCATGTCGCATATATCCCGCGAAAAGGAATAATAACTGGTTTGTCAAAATTCGCTCGTGTGGTTGAAGGGTTTGCTCGCAGACCACAGCTGCAGGAACGTTTGACGTCACAAATCGCAGATGCAATTATGGGCGAACTTGCTCCACTAGGTGTTTTGGTTGTTATTGAAGCAGAGCATATGTGTATGACTATGCGAGGGGTCAAGAAAGCGGGATCTCAAACATTAACCTCAGCAGTACGGGGAGTATTTAAAACTAATCCACTGACAAGATCTGAAGCTTTTTCACTGATTCAAGGACATAGACGCTAAGAAAGAGGTAATCACAGTGGATGATCAACAAAAAAATCCGTCCGATCGACAAGGAAAATTAGAACTTATTGCGACACAACGGGTCGGCACGAATGGCGAACTGTATAAGGTTGTTGATTTTCTCAATAAGAATCTAAAAGATCATGGACTAATGTTTGGCTTGATAAAAAAAGTAGATAAAATGGTTATTTCTGTTTACGAAGTAGAGTGATTGGGGGAAAGGCATGCATATTTTACTGACCAATGATGATGGCTATAATGCACCTGGGATCCAAACTTTATATCGCACCCTTCGGTCGCAAACAAAACATGATATTAGCATTGTTGCCCCTGAAGGTCAGCGTTCAGCCTCAGGCCATTCTATCACTTTATTTCAGCCCTTGTTTCTTACAGAACACAATCTTGGTGGAGAGCAAAAGGGGTATGCCATTAACGGTACCCCATCAGATTGTGTAAAACTAGCAATACAAGGTAAGCTTGTTTCCAAACCTGATCTAATTATTTCTGGAATTAACCTGGGTCCCAACTTAGGAACGGATATTTTTTATTCGGGTACGGTTTCTGCGGCGATGGAAGGGGTGCTACNNGGTTTAATGAATATAAATATCCCAGGAAAGCCTCGGGCTGAGTGGAGTGGTGTGAAAGTGACTCGATTGGGTAAGGCTGTTTATGAAAATGTTTTTGAACGACGCGTTGACCCTCATGGAAGAACGTATTATTGGCAGTGTGGAAGTTTGACACAAGATCTTGAGTCTGATACGGATTTGAGAGCGATACAAGAGGACTTTATTTCTATTACCCCCATGCATAGTGATTTGACTGATTTTGCGTGCGTTCAAACATGGCAAACTATTTTTGATACTAGTCAGAAGGTTATATAAACTGACTGGTACCAGTCAGTTTATATAACCTTCTGTAAAGAATGCTCAATAGAAATTCTCGGTGGTTAGACGTTCTGACTGGCAACCATAAAGGAGTACAGAATGTCTGTACTCCTTTATGTTGCATTTATAGGGAAGTGTTATTTAGAGAATCCTTCGCTCGACGAATCATGGTTTTGACCATGCTTCCACCGATTCGTCCCCCCACATGTCCACATTCACGAGAAGTCATGTTTTCCCATCCTTGGCTTTTAATTTTTGAGCTCAAGCCTAATTCATCGGCAACTTCCCATTTGAATTGCTCCAATACAGATTGAGGTAGAATACCACTTTTATTGTTTCGACTCATCTGATACAACTCCTCCCATTTATTTCAATCTCGGGTCAGTTGTAGTATTCACATATTTTCGGTCGGTTATAGTACTCAAATTATGGATAGACAAATGTGTTTTTGTTAACGGAGGATATTTTTAGATGATTATTGGAACTTTTATATTTTATTTCGTACTTTTCTTAGTTGTTTTTTCTTTTCCAGGCTTAAGAAGGATGAAAAAATCAAATACGCTATTTAANNTGGCAATGGAGGGAACAAATTCGTCGTTGGTGGAATTAGCGCGGAAGGTATTTCTCAATCCAAGGAAGCCGTTTTATATCTGTTAAGGTGACCCCACCATTGAAAAATAGGATCATACTGTAAAGTGCAATGCCTACAGAAAATTCAGTGAGATACCCTGCAAGGTTTCCGCCGAAGATGGGGTCTAGAAAGTGAAAAATCAGTAACATTCCGATTCCACCAGTGACTGGTTGGAGGAGGAACCTTTGAAGGTCAAAGGGCATTCCTGTATGGCGTGAAATAGCCATGAGATTGAGAACCGCCATAACAATAAAGCCAATGGTATAAGCCAAAGCTGTTCCACGAAGACCCCATTGGGGAAGGCCAGTGAGATATACTAATATTGGAATTCGTATAATAGCTGCAATGATGGAATGGAGGACTGGAAGATGAACTCTTCCAAGTCCTTGAAGAATTCCCGTTGTGGTTTGTTGTACATACGAGAAGATGCCCCCCAAGGCTAACACACGTAAAATAGGTGCAATTTCTGGACTCTTGAAAAATGATGTGAGTGGACGTGAAAAATAAAACAAGATAATAAGGCATGGAATTCCAATCAGGATCGTTAAACGAATGGCTTCAGCACTGCGGGCTCGGACGACATGTAATTGGCGTCGGGCGGCTGCTTCTGAAATGGCAGGAACNNNTGTCCGAATAAGGTTGTCGCTTCCCGAGCTCCGTATCCTGCCACTTGAAGGCGTAGGGGGATGAGTAGGGCATCCAAGGCAAGTAATCCTGTGGAAAGCAGCCTGCCGGCTGTTACACCAGATGCAAGTGACCATAACTTGATTAAGATGAGCCGTGTGGAATAACGGGGTTCGTGACTCTCTCCTTTGAATTTAGGCAATACAAATTGATACTGAAAGGCAATCACCAATAAACCAACCACTTCTCCAGCCAACATGCCTAAAGCTAACCCAGCTGCTGCCCATTCGACACCAGAATCGAGGAGCCGAAGCGCTGCTGTATAGCCTACGGCGACTCGGACAAGTTGTTCACATATCTGGCTTATAGCCGTAGGGACCATATTCTGTAAGCCTTGAAAATATCCCCGGAAAACTGAAGATATGGAGACAACGAAAATGGCTGGTGTGCAAATTTTAAATATCTGAAGGACCCTGGGATCAGGGAAAATTCGATGTGCTAAGAAAGGAGTGAGAAAATACAAGACAGTCGATACGACGGCACCAGAAATAAACAAAATCCAAAATGCTAGGCGAAAGATGGCTTGTGCTTGAGCTGTACGTCCAAGGGAAACTTCTTCAGAGACCATTTTGGCAATAGCAAGGGGAATGCCCGCAGTCGTTAAGACAAGGGCCATCATGTAGAGTGGGAAAACCATGTTAAATAGACCATAAGCTTCACCGCCAATATGGTTCAT
>PKWS01000223.1 GCA_003132105.1 Desulfosporosinus sp. | reverse complement strand
GACTCGTTCTTCCCATCGTCGCCACGCGTTTCGCCACATCGGCCTGCCGATCCGGAGAGAGACTGGAGAGCATGCTTGCTGCTTTATCAACTGGTAAATGTGTCATAATCAGCGCAATCGTCTGAGGGTGTTCTCCTTGAATAAAGGAAAAAAGTTGCTTGGGATCAGTCCGACGCACGAGATCAAAGGGCCTCATCTTCAAGGAAGTGGATAAGCGACTAATGATCTCAAACGCCCGTGTTTCCCCGAGAGCCCGTTCCAACACTTCTCGTGCATACTCGATACCACCCTTAGAAATATAATCATTAGCAATGCACATTTGATGGAATTCTTCCACGACATTATCTCGCTGATCCATCGATATTTTACCAACATTGGCCATCTCTAGGGTCAACTGTTCTATTTCTGCATCACCAAGGTGTTTAACCACGTGGGCAGAATTCTCCGCACCTAAGGCAATCATCAGAATCGCTGCTTTTTGAATTCCTGTTACCCCTTGAGCCATCTAACTCTCCTCCGATAGCCAAGTTTTCATCAGACGGGCGACTTCATCCGGATTATTGCGTGAATATAGTTCGACAGATTCTTTGGTCTTTTGCTTCTGGATTTGGTCCACAGTCTTTGTCTTTTTTTGCGCGAGATTAAACTTTGCCTCTTCTTCAACTGATTGTTGGGCCATGATAAGTTCGGCCTCAGCGAGCGATACTGGCTGCGAGCCGCCCAGTCCCATCATTTTCCCAGCGCGTTTTTTCGTTGACCCAGACCTCAGAAGCATAATCATGAAGAATAAGCCAAACAATACGGCAGCTCCAATTTCGATGTAAGTGGCAAATTGTTGCCGTTTCTGAGCATTATCCATGGCGAGTTTTTCTTGCTGCAGATCAATTTTATTAAACGGGATTGCTGCGACTTGAATCTGATCCCCACGGGTTAAGTCAACTCCTGCTGCAGGAGCCACAATCGTTTTTATTTGATCAAGTTGGGCCTGGTTAATGGTGTCTGCATCCGCCATCACGGACACGGAAAGGTGTTTCACTGCGCCAGGGCTCACCACTTGTTCTTCTTGCGTGGTGTCCACTTGATAGTTTTTGGTACCATTGACCTTATTAGAGGTCGAATTCACTGCCGACGTTCCAGTTGGGTACGTCGGTGCCCCATTGGTTGTTAATCCTGGTGTCCCACCGGCTGCCGTACCATTTGTGGTAGTTTCCGTGGAACTCTGTTCACTCACCACCGCACCGGGTCCATTGGTCTGTATTTTTCGTGTTATTTGATTGAAATCCAGCAACGCGCTAATTCGAACGACTGTTTTACCCGAGCCAAGCACCCGATCTAACATACTCTGAACGGATTTCCGGGTGTCCTCTTCAACCGTTTGTTGAAGCTGATATTGGGTTCCTGTAAGACGGTTGGGGTCACCGCTCTTTCCTAAGACATCGGATAAGACATTTCCGCCGTTATCCACAATCGTCACATTCTCCGGTTTCAGTCCTTCTACCGATCCTGCCATGAGGTTAGCGACCGCACGTACTTGGTCGTCGCCAAGTTTTGTTCCCGGAACGAGTTTCAAGGTCACCGCAGAAGTTGCCGCTTTTTGACTATCGACGAAGAGTGATGGTTCAGGCATTACAATGTGAACACGCGCATCTTGCACACCGTTCAACGTCTTTAGTGTATTCTCTAGTTCGTTCTGCAAGCCGAGAACATAACGCAATTTCCGATCCGCATCCGTCTCCCCTAGATGCATCGTGTTAAGACTGTCAAAGCTAAATTTGCTTTGTGTTGGAAGCCCAGCACTGGCCAACTGGAGACGAAGATCAGCGGCTGACTGTTGAGCGACCATGATGGTTGATCCATTGTCTGCCAACTTATAATCTGCTTTCAAGTCTTTCAGTTTTGTGCTGATCGCTCCTGCATCTGCGTCACTAAGCTTCGTAAAAATTGCCACATACTGTGGTTTACCAGCCCATGTAATCAAGCTTATCAGAGCGACTGCCACCACAAGAGGAGCAAGCACTGTTATGATTTTCTGTGGGCTAGAAAGCCTGTCCCAAAAGGTCTTTACCGATTGCTGAATTCCGGCCCAAGAAAAATCCATCCTTAACTCCTCCTTTCATCTATAAATTCTATAAACAGGGTTCAACACCCCCTAAAAAGTAAAACTCCAAACGTATTACCTTATGACAACGTAACTCCTTACATTTGCATACGCATGACTTGATTGTAGGCATCTAACATTTTATCACGCGTCGCGACAGTCAAAGACAGCGACAAGCTTGCTTTTTCTAACGCCACCATCACCGCTGACATGTCTTGGACCTGACCTGTTGCCAACTGCAAACTGGCGGCATCTCCATTCTTTTGTAAAGCATCCACTTGACCCAGAGCGTCGTTCAAAAATTTAGAAAAGTCCGTCCCCAACTTTCCGGCTCCATCACCAGAACCAACGCTATGAGTCTCCATATTAGTGGGGGTGATCGGAGTAATTATTCCGAGAGGCATGATCGGTGCGATTGGTGTGATACTCATTTAATCCTTACCCCTTTCCTATTTCAAGTGCTTTAGTCGCCATCGACTTACTGACATTGAGGGCGGTCACATTCGCCTCATACGCCCGCGATGCGGAAATCATGTCGACCATTTCTGTGACAATATTCACATTGGGTTGCCGCACATACCCCACAGGTAAGCCCGGTTCCGCCACTTTCGCCGCATCCGGGGAAGAGGGGTTGTACTCTAAGCGAAAGGGTTCCTGAACATCACGATCAATGCTCCCCACTTGTACTCCATTCCCCGGGTTCCGGCCTCCCATGGTTTCCCCTAGCACACTCGCAAAGGGAGTTTCCGGGGGACGAGGGACAAACGTGGCAACTTGTCGACTATAAGGTATGGGATTTCCCACCGAAGTCAGTTCTCCCGTGCGCGTGGTATTAATATTGGCAATGTTGTTGGCAACGAGATCCATTCTTAGACGCTGGGCAGTTAAACCGGAAGCACTAATATCAATAGCTCCAAAAAGACTCATGGGTTTATCCCCTCCTCATGACGCATTCCACAATCGTTCGCCCAATCTCACCAAGTGGTACAACTCGATCAGCAAGACCGGCATCCACCAAGGACCTAGGCATTCCATAGACTACGCAGGTCTCCTCTGACTCGGCAATTGCAAACCCTTCTAACTCTTTGAGTTCCTTCATGCCCTTCGTACCATCACTTCCCATCCCAGTCAGGATCACTCCAAGGGTTCCTTTACCAACGACCTTCGCCAAGGAAAGAAACATGACATCCACGGAGGGATGATAAAGCGTGGTTATGGGGGCTTCATCTCCAATATGCAGAGTCAGCTGCCCAGATTTACGCTGAGCCTGCATCTGTTTACCCGCAGGCGCTACGTACACGGTTCCTGCTTTCAATACTTCACCGTGTATCCCTTCCCGCACATTCAACCGGCATAGCCCGTTTAAGCGCTGCGCGAGCGGCCCAGTAAAACCCGGAGGCATGTGTTGAGCAACAAGCACAGGAACCGGGAAATTTCCAGGAAGGATAGGAAGGACAGCTTGTAAAGCAGAAGGTCCTCCTGTTGATGTACCGATGGCTACAATTTCTACCGCATGCTTTGGAGCTAAGCCTTTCTTTCCCGTGCTGGAAAAAGAGTTTAATCCCTTGCTCCCCAAGCGAGCAGTATTTACGCCCGCCGCTGCTTTCACCTTCTCAACTAAATCCCAAGAAAGTGCTTGCAGATCGGCTCCCGGATTGCCGGACGGTTTTGCCACGACATCGAAAGCCCCTAGGTCAAGGGCCTTCAACGTGGCTTGAGTCCCTTCCGTCGTCACCGCGCTCAAGATGATTACCGGCGTTGGTTGCCAACGCATAATTTCTTCCAACGCCTGAAGTCCGTTCATAACCGGCATCTCTACATCCATCGTCACGACCTGAGGGCGAAGAGCTTGGAGTTTCAGAATCCCTTCCCTCCCATCCCGCGCGGTGTCCATTACCTTAATACCAGGGTCTTGATTGAGAATTTTTTGGAGGGTCAAACGCATAAAGGGCGAATCATCGACTATCAGAACTCCGATTGGCGTTTTAGGCGTTAAACTCATGGCTTATTCTCCGCCCATGATTTGACTGAGTTCCAATAGAATAAGTATGCGTTCCCCGATTTTCCCTACTCCGTGAATAAAACGTGAGTCCATGCCTAAAGCAATGGGTGGCGGCGGCTCAATAGCTTCGCTGTTTAAGCGTAGCACCTCCGTTACCGCATCCACACGGATCCCGAAAACCTTCGTTTGAACTTGCAAGACGATAATTCGACTAAGGTTAGTTTCTTCCACGCGGGTCATGCCAAAACGGGTTCGCAAACTGATCACTGGAATCACATTCCCCCGCAAATTAATGACACCCTCTACATAGTCCGGTGCCTTAGGCACACGAGTAATAGGGGGAATACGGATAATTTCCTGAACACCCATAATATCGACGCCAAATTCTTCAGACCCTAAGTTAAAGGTGACTAATTGTTCTTCCGCCATTGGTTTTATCCTCCCTTATTCGATGCGCGAGGCGCGAGGCACGAGGCGCGAGATCTGGATTAAAAATATGAAAAGTTTTTAGGAACTAATTAAAGTTTACTTTTATTGATGCGTGAGGTCAGAGGTGATGGAATTCGTGCATCGTATTAGTTTTTGTGTTTGACTAAGACGTCTTGGATTAGGGATCCGACGTCGAGAATCAATGTGACTTTACCATCGCCGAGAATTGTTGCTCCGGCAATTCCAGGTAAATTATTGAGAAAGTCGCCCAATGACTTAATCACCACTTCTTGTTGGCCACGCAGCTCATCCACGATGAGTCCAAGCGCCTTATCTCCAAAGCCTACAACGACGACATAGACCTCACTACTGTCAGTTTCCGGAGTTGGAAGACCAAACTTTTCTTGTAAGGAAATCAGCGGAAGTGTGTTGCCGCGCAGTTGGACCATGGGCAAGTCACCGACTGTCTTTATATCATTCCGTTTGACCAGAAGGGTTTCTAAAACAGAGGAGAGCGGAACGGCATATATTTCTTCTCCGACTTCAACGAGAAGGGCTTGAATGATCGCCAAGGTCAAAGGCAACAGAATAGTAAAGGTGGTTCCCTTCCCTTTGCGGGTCGTAATATCGACCATTCCCCCAAGATTATTGAGAGCTTTTTTCACGACATCCATCCCCACACCTCGACCAGAAATGTCGGTGACCTTATCGGCAGTGCTGAAGCCTGGCAAGAAGATAAGATTAGAGATATCGGTATCGGAGAGCTCTTCTCTCTCTCCCACCAGGCCTTTAGAAACCGCAATGCTCCGAATTTTAGCGAGGTCTAACCCTGCTCCATCATCCGCGATGACAATCGCAATATGGTTTCCTTCATGATAAGCATCCAGTGTAATCGTGCCAAGTTCCGGTTTACCAGAGGCACGGCGCACTTCCGGAGATTCGATCCCATGATCCACAGAATTCCTAATCAGGTGCATTAAAGGATCCCCGATAACTTCAACGACTGTCTTATCCAGTTCTGTATCTTCGCCTTTTAAGACCAGTTCCATCTCTTTGCCTGTTTTCTTAGCGAGATCACGGACTAAACGAGGAAAGCGACTAAAGACCGTCCCGATCGCCACCATACGCAAGCGCATAACGCTCTCTTGAAGGTCATTCATTAATCGACCCAAGTAAACGTTGGCCTCGTTCAAATTATTCACCATAGTGTCCATACTGTACTGGGCCTTTAGATCCAACCCAATTTGCACCAAACGGGTCCGGGTAATGACCATTTCTCCCACAAGGTTAATGAGATTATCCATCCGTACCGTATCCACACGAATCGTATGTACTTGCGTATTGCTCTCCCCACCTACGGTTTCGGTTACTGGAGCCGTAGAAACTGGGATTGCCGCTATTGGTTCGACGGCGACTTTCTGATTGGAGAGTGGTTTTTCTACGACCCCTTCGCTGTCTGGATAGGGGTGAATGACAACATCCATCAGCTCAGAAATCTCTAATAGTTCCCTCTGAATCTCATCGACGGGTTCATCACAAAGCACGAGAAGAGAGAAGCCTTCCGCAGTACCGACTTCCAAATCTTCAATACTCGGAAGAAGCTTGATCACTGTACCCATTCCCTCGATTCGCTGGGTCGCCATCACAGCGCGAACCGCCTTCATGAGAGTACCCGGTGCAAGTTTCACATCCACTTGATAGACACCGTGCCCCATCATATGGGCATCGTTCATTTTTTCGCCTTCAGTCTGGGTTAAAGAAAAGTTCAGCGGGACATATTTCGCCATCGCATCCTTTTCTTGTACTGACTGCGGATTTTTCGGAACAACTGGTTTTTCTCCATTCAATAACGCCCTCATGGAGGAGACTAAATCTTCGAATCCTACAGAGATCTCCTGACGTTGCTCCACTTGAGACAGCATCTCTTTGATTCGGTCTGTTACAGCTAATAGAATGTCAATCATTTCGAGAGAAACATCTATTTTTCCCTGACGCAAACGATCCAACAAGTCTTCAGCTGCATGGGTCAGCGCCACAATCGGTGTGAACCCCATTGTCCCCGAAGCCCCCTTTAAACTGTGAGCCGAGCGGAAAAGATCGTTGATCAGTCCGATATTTTCTCCCTCTTTCTCCAGTTGCAAAAGTCCTGCTCCGAGCCTTTCAATCTGTTCTGAGGAATCCAATAGGTAAAACTCTAGAAATTCCCCCAGATCGACTCCCATATTATTGTCGTCATCCTGGCTCATGCTTTGCCACCCCTATCTAATTGCCTACTCCTTCCGGAGAACCGACTTCTGTGATTCACTACTTAACGACACAAATTGCAAAAAATAAGTAACGTTCGACAGGATAATCTTGGTAATAAATTAATACTTCGAATACACTTATTCGCCATTTTTTTAAGAATTCCTCCAAAAAAAACAGATAAACTTCTTTAATCTCCTGTTCTCTTTATATTAGCATCTATTTATACAACCTTAAATAGATTATTCGACAAATTCTATAGGACCTTTGGGCAAAAATAAAGCAGGGTGCATTATGCATCCTGTTTGTTAGTATGATGAGTTTATTTTGTTTTATCAATAAAACGTGCTTCACGTTCGTTTTCAGTCTGATAGGCGTGATGTATACGCTGTGCCTTTTGGAAGCGATGAAGTTCGAGCTTCGTGGCTTCCAGTTCCATATGCATTATTTGACTTAATCGGGTATCGATCTCCTGAATTTCTTCGATAACCCTTTTGGTATCGGTCATCACTGCACTAAGTGCATTCAATGAATCCTCAGAGATCTTGGTACTGAGGTTATCCAGTGTAAACTCGCTTAGCCCTAATACCTGACATACGGCCGCTCGCAAGGTAATACTCTCAGCTTCTTTTTGTTTTAAAGCGGCAATGCGCCGTTCCCGCTCTTGTACGAACCCCATTGCATCCTCAACCTGAAAGCCTTGCTTGATTCCTTGTTCAAACGATTGAGTGAAAAAGAGTAATTCATAATAATCTACTAACATGTCCTTATAGTGTTCAACAATTCTCGGAACCTCAATAGTATGCATTTACTTTGCCCCTATACGAGCAGACCGGGCAGCTTCCGTCCACATATCACGATACAGCCGGAAAAATTCCAAAACTGGCGGCAAAAGTTCAGCATCTTTCGTTATATTGGCCTTCATGACTTCATTGCGGTAAAAATCATATAGCTTATAGAGATTCGCTGCTATCTCGCCACCCTTATCCATGTCCAAGGACACCCTTAATTCAAAGAGGATATCTTGAACTTTCACAAAATTATTATTCGCTGACGAATAGTCCTTCTTTTCAA
This sequence comes from Desulfosporosinus sp., assembly GCA_003132105.1. GTDB lineage: Bacteria > Bacillota > Desulfitobacteriia > Desulfitobacteriales > Desulfitobacteriaceae > Desulfosporosinus. The sequence continues at coordinate 12,887 of PKWS01000223.1, read as the reverse complement.
TCGCCAGTTTTCCTAGATTCAGGAATTTAATACCACCGTCAAAAAGCATGAGCAAGAGTTTTTCCGGTGTGGCTGTTTCCACTGAAGCTTGTTTATAATTGGCATAAGCATTTGCATTGGGCATTGTGTTTAACATAGGGACACACCTCCTATTTGGTGTTTGATTGTGAAGTTAAAGAAGCAATCGCACTAGTAAGTGAAGCACCCTGGCTATTCAACCCTGCCAAAATAGTTTCTAAATTGGCGAATTTCAATTTTTGTTGTGCCTGATAGGCTGTGGCACGAGTTTCGAAATCAGAAATTTGGGTTTTAAGATCAGTTAACTGAGTATCATAGCCTGTCTGCTGCAGTGCGAAGCTACCCCCATACATCACCATGGGATGAAGGTAATTCTCCAAAATATTAGCCAACCCTTGCGTGTTTGTAGTATCAGTGGTGGGAGTGACTCCTCCTGCAGCGGCTCCAAAAAGGTTCGCTACACTTTGAGGATTAGCGGCCATGGCAGTAGCAAATTTGCTCGTATCAAAACTCAGGGTGGCATCTTTACCATAGTCTTGTCCAGATGTACTAATCCCTATGGAACTTAAGGTTAAATAGGGTCCTGTGGGATTGTTTAACGTGCCCGAAAGCATGCCTCTCAAGCGTTCTTGAATGCTTTGCAAGGTCTGATCCCCGAACAGATCTCCCGTCTTTTGGGTAGTACTATCATAACTAAGTTTGGTGGCTATAAAATCCATCGTGGAATTATATTGATCGACAAAGGCTTTAATCTTTGTTTGAGCGGTTGAATTGTCAGCAGTGACATTCAAGGTTATGTTTGATACGCCATTATCCGCACCATTAATATTTAAGGTAACACCGGGAATTACGGAAGTAACCGTATTTGTCGCACTGGTGATATTCTGAATCCCATTGATCGTCAGGTTAGCATCGGCAGCGGGTTGACTTACATTCAACACATTTGACCCATCGAGTATCCCAAGATCTGTCAAAACCGTGCCAGTAACGTTCGCAAAGCTCGCGGCATTCGTTGAACCAGTTTGTCTTGCCGTGATGGCTAGCTGATATCCTCCAGCCACCTGAACGACCGTCGCACTCACCCCGGCCTTAGCATTATTGATCGAATCAGCAATAGTTTGTAGGCTGTCTCCCGCCGCAACTGCTACCGTTTGGGCGACTCCACCTATCGTTATGGTAAAAGTTCCTGCCGTAAGCGTAGTTGCCACAGTCGCACTACTGACAGCTTGAAGTGTACTGGTCACTGTTTGGGCTTGGGCGGTATTTATGACCTTAATATTATAAACCCCTTGTACGGCATTAATCCCCGTCGTGGCACTCAGCAGATTCGTGTTACTCGATGTGGCCTGGGTTGCCGTCCAGGTCGTAGAATCAGATAAACCCGTGAGGGTAGCTTCCAAAGCGGCCATCCGAGTATTGACATCTCGCCAAGCATCCTTAGTGGTTTGAATCGTCGTTTGCTTCGTTACCATCTGGGTTTCCGGTAATTTATAGACTGAAACTAGACTATCGACAATTCCGGAAAAATCATATCCAGATAATCCGGACAAAGCATTCGATACATTTGTTGCGGTTGTAGAGCTGACGGACATAGTTTAGCCCCCTTTCAGACTCGTTTATCGACCATCAAGCCGACCATATCGGTAAAAGAGCTTAGCATATCAAGTACTTGTTTCGGCGGAATTTCGTCAAGTACTTCTCCGGTTACTTGATCAATAATTTTAACTATAATACGATTNNTCGATTGAGCTTTTCCGCCGCCTTTTCAACTTGTTCACGCGGTATCTCTTCGCGGGCAGAAGGAGTTTCTTGCTTACGATCGACTACCGGGCGAGGAGTCTCTTGAGAACGTTCCAGCTTTTGCCCAGGAAAAGCATCCAATGGAATCGTGGTGGACTGAGTATTCGGTTGAATTGGATTGAGCATGGTCTAGCCCTCCTACCTACATACCTCATCAAGCTAATAAGAATCGATATAGGAGAAGCCGACCGGCAATGCACCGACCGGCTTCCAAAGTCCTGTTAGAAAAGCGATTACTGTAAAAGTTTGAGGATAGTTTGAGGAGATTGGTTAGCTTGAGCCAACATAGCCACGCCTGCTTGAGCAAGAACTTGGTTCTTGGTGAAATTGGACATTTCAGCAGCCATGTCAACGTCACGAATGTTGGACTCGGCAGCAGTAAGGTTTTGAGCAGAGGTTCCAAGGTTGTTAATGGTATGCTCTAAACGATTTTGCATAGCACCAAGACTGGCGCGTTGTGTGGAAACTTTATTAATGGCAGCGGTAATAATAGTAATTGCAGCGCTTGCACCGGACTGAGTTGAAACATTAATACCAGATGCAGCTACACCAGATGCTGTCATTGCTCCACTTACGAATACTGCTGCTGTAGCACCTGCCCCACCCACTGAAAGTGATTTAGCATCCATTGCACCTACCTGAAGCGCAACATTCTGTCCGGCATTCGCACCGATTTGGTAAGTGTCTTTTAAGCCACCGGCCAAAAGGTTTTTAGTGTTAAATTCAGTTGTATTAGAAATACGTGTAATTTCAGTTGCCAGTTGATCCACTTCAGATTGGATTTTCGTACGGTCATCTGCTGTATTTGTATCAGATGCTGATTGAACTGCAAGCTCACGCATACGTTGAAGAATACTTTGAGTTTCACTCAAACCACCTTCACCAGTTTGAATCAAAGAGATTGCGCTTTGCGCATTGCTAGATGCTTGTTTCAAGCCACTAATTTGTCCCCGCATTTTTTCAGAAATTGCGAGACCAGCAGCATCATCAGCTGCTTTGGTGATACGGAAACCTGAAGAAAGTTTCGACAAAGACTTCTGAACTGCGTTTTGAGTGGCCGCCAAGTTGGACTGAGCATTAATGCTCCCCATATTAGTGTTGATACTTGACATAATATATTCCTCCATGTTGTTTATTCGCTTCACATCCATGTGAAACGTTTTTGTAGTTCAGTCCTCCTGCCGGCAGGTGGAGAACCTCTTACACTTTAGTTATCGAAGATTTAGTGATATCTCAAAACCTGATTTAACCCCGTTTTCTCTGTGAATGCTATTTCTTAAGCTCTTTATCTCGCTCACAGACACTTTTACATCCTGTTTTAATAAAATGTCTAGGAATTGTGCGTCTTCAACTATGATTATTAATTATCTTATCTACAACCTGATGCAAGGTAGGAGCAATTAGATCAATATCCTGCATGCAAAGGAGAAGGTAATTACCTAGCTCGGAAAAGACTTTATCCGCTTTCACACTCAAGTTGCTGTTGAAACGCACGACAGCAATTTGATTAGCCATCAGTTCAAATTGGACTCTGTTCATGGGATATAAAAAAACGGTGTAAAATTCGTTCTTTTTGATACGCTCGAAGATTTTATCGATTCGTGGAAATATCTTTTCTAACTGGTCTTTATTGTTAGTCTGGGAAAGAGAGGGCAATTCTTTAAGCAGTTCCCTCAAACTATTGATTAATTTTTGTAAATTACTAAGTTCAGTATTCATAGTCCTTACCCGTCTATTGATCATGGGTAAGTCGTAACCTCCACTGACCATCATCCATTCTTCAATTACAGCCTGCCCACTTAATTTATTATGAATCACTTCTTCCAGGGTAACATAGGCCGCTCCAGCTATTTTGGCGCCACCTTTAGTCGTATTAATAATCTCGCACTGGGGATTAGCACTGATAAAGCTCTCAAACCCCTGCCTCATCCTATTAAAACCATCATTAGTAGAAACCTGATTACCGTGTACATCTGCAACCTTAATTGCAGTTAATTGTTCCTCATTTGTCATCTCGGCTGAACGTATATTATTAATTTCCCTAGAATAAATCATGCCGCCTTTGTAGGCGAGATTCTGTCCAACTAAAATAATCGGATTACAACCTAACTTAAGCAGAAGTTCTAGAGTAATGACCGCAATACTTGGTGCATCGTGAACAATATCCAAAGACTCAGAATCGGTATTTTTTAAGAAAAACGGGGCTACAAAATCTTGGTTAGTTAACATATGCAGCTTTCGTCCAGGATAATTAATAAGAGTTTCATAACCGACGCTACTACCGAAAATTAAAGGAATTTCTGAAATACCGCCTTCCACTACCTTCTCGAATACCCTGGAATTCAACGTTGTAGGGTCATATGTGCAAGCTGCGTGGGGATAGATTTCGTGCGCCAATAGAGCATTTATGGCTGATCCTACCGCAAAAACATAAGCCAAGCCATTCTCTTTAATATTCCTTATATTATCGATTTCTTCTGCAAGGGAAGGTCCCGCAGCGACTATTATGGCCGGCTTTCCCGCAAAAAACTGTTTGTCCACNNATTTCTTTAAACAATGATATAAAGCTATCAAACTTATCCTTAAATACCCGTTCATAGCACGGCAATGTTACCAATAATACTCTCTTGTTAACCACTGTACTTAATAGATCCGAGAGATTTCGTTCAACGTCATTTTCTTCTTGCTCCAAGTAGATCTTTTTAAGGTTCTTAAGAGGTAACTTACTCAAAGAGCCGTAGTTCAAGTAGGTCTGGAATACAGCTTGACTCGGTTCATAAAGTGAAAAGGGCACAGCGGGATATTTGCGCATAAATTCCTGGACATGTAAACCGAGTCCGATCCCGTAGAAGAGCACATGCTCGTATTCATGGACCTTGCCATCATAATTTTCAATCATCCGTTCGGCCTCATACTGGGGGTCATAGTTACTATGTAAGTAAATCTTTTTCCCATCCAAGGTAACCGACAATGTTGGTTTACCTAGATTCCCTTTTTCATACTCTACTACTGCATCCTGATCCGCCTCTTCCGGTTTAAATCGAGCCCATAGGAGAGGAAACTTCTCCCTTATAACGTTAATATTATCAATTGAGGTCATTGCGTTTCACCTCAGTATCTACCGTTCTTTGGATATCTTGGCCAAGGGTTTCCAGTAGTGGTTTAACTTGATAGGCTAGAACATCGGCAACTGAAACTAAATTCGAAGTAGTCATAGCCTCCTCTAAATTATCTAGGAGTTCCCGCAAACTGAATGCTAACGAAATGGAGGTGTCCCAACTTGGATAATACTGTGTCCCTTTTTGTTCTAAGTTATGGATTAATTCTGCCAACCATTGTATCCCTTCTAAGAGTTGTTCCAACGTTTGCCAAGTGTCCTCTGAATTCCCCCGATAAAAATCATCTGAGAGTTTCCGTACACCAAGTATAGCTCTCTCTAGGTACTGTAAAGCCATGATAAGTGCGTCATCCATCCATTCTTTCCAAGGTATTGTATGGACTTCAACAATACTGATCTCTCTAACCCGGTCATTTAAATACTCTTCAAAATCCTCCTGAACTTGCCTACCGTCAACGATCATCCGGTCCAAGATTAGATCACGAACTTGCAGATTTTCATTAATTATGTTCATAATCTCAACAGAAGAAACTTCATCATTCAATTGAATAGTATCGTCAAGTATTTTAATCTCCATAGTATCCTCCTCTCCCTCAATAAGGGAGCTTTTAATTCTCACTCCTATGTTACCACAAATTAAAACGATGCATCTGTGATTTTTACTACTACATTTCTTTTTGCATAAGCAGGTGCTCTGTTATCGAAAAGTCGAGTGAGGTATCTATATCGACTGAATTTTCCCTCGACATTATGTAGGCGAAAGAGTTGCAATCATAGATATTTTGTGACCTTGCAAAATACTCGGTTCTCACGACATAAACTGCTCCATTAATCCTGTAGTATGTTGGCAACTCCTGTCTGGTTTTTATGAAAATTTCCGGTCTAAGAAATCCATTTAGCGATTTATTTTCTGGCAATGTATTGTACCACAAGGGAGAATGATCAGCCTCACTCACTGAAACAACGGCATCCGCATTTTTCAGCATCACTTTTTCGACTGCTGCGACTATATCCTGAGGTGTTCTTAGAGGCGATGTAGGTTGCAAAAGCACAAAGATATCAAATTTTTTACCAATTGTTTCATATTGTTCAAGCGCTTCCTTTACACAATCCCATGTTGAAGCTGTATCTGTAGCCAGCTTATCTGATCTTAGAAATGGAACCTTTGCCCCATATTGTATTGCCATATTAGCATATTCCTGTGAATCGGTTGAAAGGAATATTTCATCGAATATTCCTGACTCCTGAGCCGCAACTATACTATAAGCAATTAAGGGTTTTCCATTAAGAATGCGTATATTCTTGTCAGGCAATCCCTTAGAGCCGCTACGTGCAGGAATTATTGCAATTATTCGATGATCGTTGAACATAGCATTATCCCCTCACATCATAAAAGCTCTTTTTTAGATTTATCTTGTCATTATCCAAAAAATCCTTTATGACAGCTACAATTTTTTCAGAAGTTTTCCCATCGCCATAGGGACTTATCTGATTAGCAATTTCTTGCAAAAACTGCTGCGACCTTGCCTTATCAATACTATTGATTATAACGTGCTTTTCCGGTTCACAAGATATGACTGATTTTGCACAAATCCTGCCTTTTTGCCTGTCTCCAATATTGATCGTAGGTTTTTTGAAGCTTGGGGTTTCCATGATTCCGCTGGAAGAATTGCCAATGACCATTTCACAATATTTCATCGCAGATAGGTAACGTAAAGCACCCATAGATGTAAAGGCAATAGCATTTCCTTTTTCTTCGCAGTAGGCGTCTATTTTTTTATTTATTGCCCGACCATTTGCATCTGCATTAGCTTTTGTAAAGATGTAATTCAATCCGTTGGTCTCATCAAAAGCTGATAAAAGGTCGTCAAATTGTTTTGTCGCAGTATTTTTTTCCAATGTTACCGGATGAAAGGTTACAAGGGCGTATGGACTATTCAAATCAAATTCTATGCTTCGTGCCAGCTCATCTTTAGCCATAAGATGCATACTTAAAATGTTTTCCACACCAGTTGCTCCAACATTGAATACCCGGTCGGGTGCTTCCCCCATATTTATAACACGCTGCCTGTATTGCTCGGTGGACGTAAAGTGCAAATAACTCATTTTAGTAATAGAGTGACGAAAAAACTCATCAACCGCCCCTTCTGTGGTTTCCCCACCATAAAGATGAGCAATTGGTATACAAGCAACTGCAGCAGCTATAGCAGCTGCAAATATTTCAAATCGGTCCCCTAACACGACAACCATATCAGGTTGGGTCTTGTCAAAATACTCTGCAAACCCTATAACTCCAATCCCAATGGCCTTGGACATAGCCTTATTTGAATCATCACTTTGCAAAACATCAATTTTAGCATCTATCGAAATGCCATCTGCTTCAATTTCCTTATAAGTAAGACCAAAATCTTCAGCCAGATGCATACCCGTTACCACAATTTTTAACTCAAAACTATTAGTAGCTATAAGTTGCTTTATAATAGGGCTTAAAAGACCATACTCAGCTCGTGTACCAGTCACTATACAGATTGATTTTTTCATAACTCTATCAACTCGCCCTCGCAAAAATCACGCTCTGCGCTCATTCCTAGTACCTCAAACCATTTCATAGGAGAAATCCCATTACCGGGACGCTTGATGGTCAAATTATCTTCAGTAAAAATTTCACCTTTAACTATATTTCGCGTGGCAACAATGCTTTTCCGAGCTACTTCTTTATTCGATGTTTCAGATCTTGATGGTCGTTTTATGCCATCCCCTAAAGCGAGTTCAATATTCCTGATAGATGTCACCATGGCTTTAAGTTCCTGAGGATCAAGGCTTGCCTTATGATCTGGTCCCTCCATACTTTTATCAAGAGTAAAGTGCTTTTCAATCACTGTAGCTCCTAGCGCCACAGCTGCAATGGGAGCTTCAATCCCTAGTGTATGATCTGAATAGCCAACTGCAACACCAAAACGTTCCTTCAACGTTAGCATTGCCTTGATGTTGGCATCCTCAAAAGGAGTAGGGTACTGGGTATTACAGTGTAGCAAAGTTATCGTTCCTGCACCATTATCCCGGAGTACCTCTAATGCCAACCCCACCTCATCCAAGTCACTCATCCCCGTTGACATTATCACTGGCTTGCCGGTGCTTGCTATTTTCATCAGGTAAGGCAGGTTAGTTATCTCTCCAGACGGCACTTTATATATAGGCATTTCAAGACTTTCTAAGAAATCTATGCTATCGAAATCAAAGGGCGTGGAAAGAAATAATATTTCCTTTCCCTCACAATACTTTTTAAGGTCCTTAAAATCGCTGAAAGATAGCTCCAGTTTCTTAAGCATTTCCAGCTGACTTTCATCAGTCTCAGTAGCTTGTTTTTGATAGTCTGCTTTTTGCGCCACTTTTGACACAAGACTCTCTGCTTTAAAGGTTTGAAATTTTACTGCATCTGCTCCTGTGCTTTTTGCGGCGTCTATCAATTTTTTAGCCAGTTTTATATCGCCGTTATGGTTTACTCCGGCCTCGGCTATTATGAAAATGTCACTCATTATTTCTCACCACTTTACACGGATTACCGTACGCAATAACCTTACTTGGCACATTTTTGACAACAATGCTTCCAGCTCCTATCATACTGTTATCTCCAATTATTACGCCTTGAATAACCGTAGCATTTGCGCCTACATGTGTACGTGCGCCTATTTTAACATCCCCACATATAACAGCGCCAGGCCCTATATGAGTGAATTCATCGATACTACAGCAATGCTCTATAATAGCACCCGTATTTATGATCGCCATATCTCCTATAATGCTCTTAGTATTAACTACAGTGTTTTTTCCTACGTAAGCACCCTCGCCAAGCCATACATCACTTCCGATATTTGAAGAAGTATCGACTATCGCTGGTATGATAAAGCCTATATCCTTAAGCATACAAAACAGTTTTTTTCTCAAAGAAGTATTTTCAATACTTCCAACTGTAACAAAAGCATACTTAACACCGCTATCAAATACAGAATTTAATATGGCATCATTACCTATAACTTCATAGTCTAATACCTTCTCACCGACAACAGCGCCCGCGTCAGTAATTCCAACGATTTCGTATTTCCCATTTGATTGGATGCTATCTATGACACTGAGTGCATGTCCACCTGCACCTACTAGAACAATTTTGTTCACGCACTCACACCTCCAATTCTTTCCTCATTCCCTCCAACTCTTCAAGCTGTCCCATATCGAGCCAACATTTTTCGCTAACAGGAAAAACCCCTATCTTTTCGCCCAGGCTTTTTTGCTTCTCAATTATATCAGGGAAGCCTACAGCTTTATCATCCTCAAGCCTATCTACAACTTCGGGTTCCACAACATAAAAGCCGGTATTGGTCAAAAATGAGTATTCGGGCTTTTCTACCATTGTAGCTATTTCACCGTTGCTATCCATATTAATTATTCCGTAAGGAATCGTGAGATGTTTGTATGCTGCTACTATCGTAATCATATTTCTATTTTGCTTATGAAAGTCATATATCTCTTTATAATTGGCTCTGATTAGTACATCACAATTAGTCAAAAAAAAGGTCGTCTCCACCTTTCCTTTAAGCAGTCTAAGTCCACCACCTGTGCCTAATGGTATATCCTCATCATGAAATTCTATTTTATAATCCTTTTCAACTTCGCTAAAGTAAGCCTTGATCATATTTTTTTTATGATTGACAATTAAATGGAACTCGTTGCATTCATACTCCATAAAGCGATTAATTATATGCTCAGTAATGGGTATTTCACCAATGGGAATGAGTGGCTTCGGTAATATTTTTGTATACGGATGAAGCCTCGTCCCCAATCCTCCTGCCATTATTACGACAGGTGCACTTACAGAATGGTTACGTCCAATCTCGTAATCATGCACAAAAACAACGGATTGTATTTCGAGCTTTTCATTCACCACCGGCAAAGATAATATTGACCATTTCCTCATTATTTCTCGCGAATTATCCTTATCTTTTTCATATATAAAACGCGGATTATAATTGGCGATATCTTTTACTTTGTCCTCTAACTTACCTCCGCGCAGTAAATGCCTTCTAATGTCTCCGTCAGTAATAATCGCTTTCAATTTATTGTCTTCAGCAACCAGCAGTATTTGCCTGGCTGTTGCATCTAATTGTTTCATCGCCTCCAGTACACTTCGCTCTTCAGCAATAACCAGTGTCACTATACCCAATATCTCCATCCCCTTTTTATGAAATAACACTGATTTTCTCAATAACTTTATTCACCTCATCAGCAGACAGATTGCTGCTACAGGGAATATTGACTACCCTGTTATAATAGTCAAATGCCTTCTCAATCTTATAAGTTTGGGCATGCAAATAAGGTTTTTGTTCATGAATCAGTCCCCATATAGGGCGGGATTGTATATGATCGTTCGCCAAACTTTCAATTATCTTCTTGCGGGAGTATTTTTCGGTATTCACTATATAGACAGAATAAAACCAATAATTTGGTCTTATATCGTCTCGGAAGCCCAACATCCTCAAACCGTTAATTTCATCATTTATACTACTTTTGTATATACTATAGTTTTCTTTCTTTATAGAAATAAAGTGCTCAAGCTGTTCCAACTGTGCGACCCCTAGTGCTGCCTGTAGGTTGGTCATTCTATAATTATAGCCAACCTCATTATGTATGAAATCGACGGCATCGTCCTTTGCCTGTGTAGACAGATATTTGGCTCTTTTCATAATGTCTGTATCACTAGAGACCATCATTCCCCCTCCACCGGTCGTAATAATTTTATTGCCGTTAAAGGAATACACTCCTATATCTGCAATTGTCCCTGCGAATTTACCTTTATACCTACCCTCTAGGTAGTAGGTTCCTAATGCCTCTGTAGCATCCTCAATTACTTTGAGGTTATATTTTTCGGCAATATCCATAACCGCTGGCATATCTGCCATATTGCCAAAAACATGCACAACAACCACTGCTTTTATATGTTTTCCGGTTGACTTGTTAATTAGTTCATTGTCTATAAAATCACATTCTGCCTGGCAAAACTCCTTCAATTTACCCATATCCATGCACAAAGAATCATCGCAATCCATAAAAATAGGATAGGCCTGTAAATATTTCACTGGATTTACAGCAGCTATAAATGTCAGCGTTGGCACTATTACTTCATGATCCTTTTCCACACCCGATAAAATTAAGGCTAAATGTAAGCCAGCAGTTCCGCTCTGACATGCAACGGCTGTTTCCACGTTTAAATAATCAGCAAATTCCGTTTCATATCTGTCTATGTATGCTCCGCCAGCAGACACCCATTCGGTTTCTATTGCATCAGTTACATATTTCAGTTCGTTACCCTTCAGGTTGGGAACTGATAATGGTATTAATTTATCCATAAGATCACTTCCTAATAGTTACTACAGGTTATAAATATCTGCTTTATATCTGCTTAAATTCTCCTTAAGAAACGCAATGGTCTCGGCCAGCCCTTCTTTAAAACTGTACTTTGGCTCCCAGCCTGTAAGTTCTCTAATTTTTTTATTTGAGCCCAATAGCCTGTTTATCTCGCTTTTGTCTGGACGAAGTCTTTGCTCGTCACAAATTATCCTTGCAATTGGGTTAATCTGATCAATTAATTCCTGTGCAAGCTGACCGATTGAGATCTCCTGCTGGGTCGCTATATTAATCTCCTGTCCAATGGTTTTATCCGACCTGGCAATGTCAATAAAGCCCTGGACAGTATCTTTTACATAATTAAAATCTCGAGTTGGAGTAAGCGAACCTAGCTTTATTTCCGTCATTCCAGATAAAAGCTGGGTAATAACGGTCGGAATCACTGCCCTAGCCGATTGACGCGGTCCATAGGTGTTAAACGGACGTACTATGGTAATGGGCATTTCAAAGCTACGATAAAAGCTCTCTGCTAGTCTGTCAGCCCCTATTTTTGTCGCCGAATAAGGAGATTGCCCTTGAAATGGGTGTAACTCATCGATGGGTACATACTGTGCAGTGCCATAGACCTCTGAGGTAGATGTTACCAGGACTCTTTTAGTTCCCAAATCTCTAGCTGCCTGCAATACATTCAGTGTACCTTTAATATTAGTATCAACGTACGAATCAGGCGAATGATAGCTAAATGGAATTGCTATTAAGGCCGCAAGATGGAAAACCTCATCCACCTCATTCATTGCTGTTCTTACTCCGTTGGGATCACGGATATCCCCAGCAAATATTTCTATTTCAGCTAGCAGCTCTTTGGGAAACGTATCAAGCCATCCCCAGGTGTTAAATGAATTATAGTAAACAAAGGCTTTTACTTTTTCACCTTTTTTTATAAGTTGTTCTACAAGATGGCTACCTATAAAACCATCAGCACCGGTAACAAGGATTTTATTCAAAAATGTCTACCTCCCTAGTTATTATAAAGCATAAGGTCAAATGAAATTTTTCAACACATGCACATCCATATTTCTATCCCCTATATAAATCGCACTTATTTGAAACTAACAAAGTTTAGGAAACTATTTTCCCACCTTACAAAATTACTCACCAAGGCAAATCAAATCCCCATTGCTCTCTTGGTGAAACACTGTTGCCTCTCCGCTCTATCACTAAATATCGTGCTATAATCATTTTTATCAGAGAGATAGAAGTGCAGGACTTTAAGGGGTCAAACCTGACAATGACATAATACCATCCATTCTTTTCTATCTCGCTGATCATCCAACCCTCTGGTAATCATCTTGGTGATTGCTGTTTCGGATACTCCCAATTCTTTTGCCAATTCCCTGCCAGTGATTCGGGTATGCTCCATAGAGCAGTATCAGTGCCTTGCTAGCTGATGCTTCTGTTACAAGTTTATTATCATCTTTAATTCTTCTTTTTTTTGCTAATCCCTGCCAGTATCTGTTCCTTTTTACAATATTCCCAAACCTTTGCTCGGAAA
>PKWS01000286.1 GCA_003132105.1 Desulfosporosinus sp. | reverse complement strand
TTTTGGACTACGTTAGAATATGTGGAGAAACCAGAGTGGCAGGAAATGCAACTGTTATTCAGAATCGGTTGAATGTCTTTTGCATAACTGGGATGAACTACAATTCTTGTTGAGCCTAATGCTTTGGGGGCCGAATTCATTCCTTGATAGGTCAGAAACACCATGGAAAGGACTAAAACAGCAGTAATGCCGATACTTATAGGGCGCTTTTTGGCCTCTCTGTGAGGGTTGCGATCCAGCCATGGTAAACCAAATAAAATAATCATTGCTACTAAGGGCAGAACGACTATGCCAAGTACATCTAATTGGCTGGGGAAATATTTTAACATCTGATAAACACCAAAGAAATACCATGCTGGTTCGGGGATATAATGGGCTTTATTTAAGGGATCTGCTGCATTGCCTAATTCTTTAGGAAAGAGCGCGGCACAAATCCACAAAGCGACGGACGCCACCAGTATGAATGCCGACATACGAAAAGCCACATTAGGCCAAAAAGGGATGGATTTTTTGCTTACATCTTCACCGCGTTTTTGAGCAATAGTAAGTGCGTCAGTTGCTTCCATACCTTGTCGCAAAACAAAGAAAAAATGAGGCATAAACGCCAGCAAGATTAGGATAGGCAAAACCAACATATGCACAGAGTAGAAGCGGGTTAGTGTTGCACCGGTAACTTGAGCCCCGTCACGTAAAAGATGAATGATTGAATTACCAATCAAGGGGACGTATCCTGCCATAGCTGTGCCAACAGTTGTGGCCCAGTATCCTTCCTGATCCCACGGCAGGAGGTAACCGGTAAAGGCTAGACCAATTGTGCCGACGAGGAGGATTCCCCCCATCACCCAAGTCAGTTCACGTGGACGTTTGTAAGCCCCTACGAAGAAAACGCGCAATAAATGCAAAACTACTAACACAACCATAAAATTGGCGCCCCAGGAATGGAGAGAGCGGACAAAATGGCCAACTGTGGAATCATCTAGGGCTTTTACGCTGATATAGGCTTCGGCTGCTGACGGTTTATAAACAGTGGCCAAAAGAATTCCTGTAAGAGCTTGATTGATAAAAATAAAGAGTGTCACAAATCCTAAGTAGTCCAGAAAGTTGGTCTTCTTGGGGACCGGGTGTTCAAAAAGGGATGCCAAAAGGCCGCTAATATTTAACCTCTCGTCGAGCCACTTCATCATACCATGCCCCCCCCTACTAACACTGAATCGCCGCTAATTTTGATTACTCGCCGTGGGAGCGCTTTGGGCGGCGGTCCACTTACTACGTTACCTTTTTGATCGTAAACCCCGCCATGGCAGGGACACATAAATTGTTTAGTGGCTTCAACCCAGTTTACAGCGCACTGTAAATGGGTACAGTGAAAATCAAAGGCATACCAACCGTCGCTGCCCAGGTTAGCAACGTATACTCCTTCGTCAATTCCGTTGCCTTTGTAAGAAACAAGCTTTGTGGTGCCGCTAGGGAAATCGCTCACTTTTCCTACTTCCAGTATAGGCTGGGTGGCAGCTTCAGTTGGGTTAAGGAAATCTCCTGCTAATCCAAGGTAGCTTACCCCCAATATTGCCCCTATTGAGCCGACACCGAGCGTAATAAAGCGTCTTCTTGGTATACCTGTCTGGTCTTTGTTACTCATCTTATTTTCTCCCTTCATCTGAAAAAGGTAATCCGCCATGAGCCGGAGTGTCTCCAGGAAACAACGAGAGTGCGGGTAAAAAAAAGAACTCGCGGAATAGGAAAAACCTAGGCAATTAGGCCTAGGTTTTATCAAAGGCATGACTTTATTGAGGACCAGCAAAATCTTGGTTGGTAATTGGATTTGAGGTAGGACGAGTGATTTTAATCATTCCAAAGCTTACATTATTCTCCACGTTGGCGACATGACACTCGTTGCATCCTTTGATGGTGTTATCATAAGCTGTTGTAAAAGCTGTATTATCCTTCTTNNCCCATTTCATCAACATCGAAGTTAGCCAGATTCCAGTTCTTGGCTTGAACATCAAACCAAACTCGTGACATCCGATCTTCGAGTTGTAACATATACCAAGCTGTTCCCGGGGTTACACCTTTTTGCATCGCTTCAAGGGCAGCCACCCTTGTATTCATATCCGCTGGCGGAGTGGTTGTAGGGGCGGTTGCTGCTGGAGCAGCCTGTGCACCGGGCGCCGAAGATGTGGTACTAGTGGTGCCGCAAGCTGTTACACCTACGATTAAGACGAGTGCCATTAGGCCAAGAAAAAGTGCTTTTTTCATGATTATTTCCTCCTCTTTTTATGTACTAGTTGGACTATTCGCAAGATTGAACAGATGTTTAACAAGATTGTGCCGTAATGTTTATTGAACAGATGAATCTAGAGCTTTGGACGGTACACTGAGACAAGAAACTAAGTATTTTAGTGCTATGTCCCCCCTTATTAAGAAAATTAGAGCAATCAAATGTCGTTATTAGTCTACACAAACATTATGTAGTTTTAATAAAGAAAGAATGAAGAATATATGAAGATATGACTTAAAATCTCGAATAATAAGTTCTAAACGCTTATAATAAGTTTGAGGTATTGTGACAATTGTAGATGAAAATTTTTCTCAGTACTCTTAACCTTAGCTGATTCGAGCGCCGTAGAATAGACAATAGCATACTTCAACGTGTGCCCTTTGTAGGTCCCGGTGTTTCCTTCTCATTCTTTTAACGATTATGATACTGTCGGTGATGGAACAGGTCGTAAGGAAAGGTTAACGGAAGAAAATGAAACGGTTGTTGGAACCGGGAAAAAGCTTAAAACACAGCCAACCCAGTTGATGATACTCCGGATATTTTACAATATCTTGTATCAATGCTATGCCGTTAATGGAAAAATGATACGAAGGTTACTCAACCCGCTCAACAACAGCCAAGCGAAGATCATTCGCTATTTGGGGATCCCATAATCAACCTTTGATTGGAATGGTTCATAAATATTATTATGTGAAAATTACTATATTAAAACATTCGAAATCTTCCTCGGAGTTTTCTTGAATATAAGATATAATAATCTTGAGGTGTTCCATGATGTCAGAAACAAAACCCAAAGTACTCTTGGTTGACGATGAGGCGGGCCTAAGAGAACTTGTGAGAGTCTACCTTGAAAAATNNGCGGAGCACTTTGACCTCCTGATTCTGGATGTCATGATGCCCAAGCTCGACGGATTGACCCTTTGCAAACAGCTACGCTTAGCAGGAAACGATGTGCCCATTTTACTTCTCACTGCCAAAGGAGAAGAAACTGACCGCCTACTGGGATTTGAATATGGCGTCGACGATTATGTTGTAAAACCCTTTAGTCCCCGTGAATTGTGTGCCCGGGCCAAAGCAATGTTGCGTCGCTCTTCTAAATACCAATCCCACCCCACCGAAATTCGTGTTCCGCATCTCCTCATAGACCCTGTAATCCACCGTGTAGAATGGCATGATGCTGAAATTGCATTAACCCCTAAAGAGTTTAACCTACTCTATGTGCTGGCCAAGGCACCCCGCCAAGTCTTCTCCCGAGAACAGATTATGTCTCAAGCTTGGGGAGAGGATTATTTTGCTGAGCTCAGAATAGTCGATGTCCACGTGAAGAATTTGCGTAAAAAGTTTAATGCCATCCACCCTTTTCATCTCCTTCAAACCGTACGGGGAATTGGCTATCGTTTTGAGGTTATCTCATGATATTTCGCAGTTTTGCTGGAAAGATCTGGATTGTTATCGTTTCTTGGATTTTCCTCGTGCTCCTTATTTTTGGGGGAATTTTGGCCAAATCGACCCATGACTTTTACTATGGTTATGCCTCCGAAGAAAATGAAGAACTAACCGATACCGCCCAAAACATTTCTAACTATTTATCTACACTGCCCAATTTCCCAGCTGCCACCGAATCCTTTAATCTTTTCGGGAGCATCGTTAGATATGATTTGCTCGTCACTAATCTCGACGGAAACGTCATCCTAGGAACACGTCACCTCAAAGACTGGCATGGAGTAATTATGCCAGCCCAAGATATGGCACTGCTAAAACAAGGAAAAAATGTTTCCTTTGAAGGCAACACTCCCTACGCAAGCCAACGAATCTTAAAAGTAGCCACTCCTATTATCCGCGAGAAACAAATTGTCGGTGCAGTTTTCGTTCTTGAACCTTTAACTTATCTCGAAGCTGTGGGACAATCCGTTAATAATTCCATCGGCTGGGGGTTTGCTTTTTCCTTATTACTAGCTCTTCCTTTAGGGATCATTTTTGCCCGAAAAGTCGCCAACCCCGTCGTTGAAATGGACCGAGCCATCAAAGACATTGCCACAGGAAACTATTCGCGCATTCTTCCCCAAAGTTCAA